>JBHHZN010000282.1:0-3031 GCA_046758155.1 Acidobacteriota bacterium
CCCGTTCTCTCCCTGCGAGCGGGTGAACCCATCGCCGCGGGAGCGACCCGGGGCGATGGGCCGCCGCTGCGCGGGCCGATCAGGACACGTCAGGACAAAGACAAGCAGCATGCGGCCGATGCCTCGAGGCGCGTCAGGACGCTTGGTCCTGCGTCATCGAGCCCGGCACGATAGCGTCTCGGGCTCCCTCATCGAACCGAACCCAGCACTTCGTGCCGCCGTCGTAGTCGGGACCTCGCAGCAGCAACGTCGCCGGCCGACCCATCGCCATGCAGCGGCCGGTGCCCGGCGGAACCAGGCCGCGCCACATCCTGATGAACGGGTTCGACTCCCATTCCCGCCCCACCGACGTGACCCCCATGTGGCCCGGATGCACCACCATCTCAGCCGGAAGCTTCATGAGGACATCCATGATGGAATGATGGATATCCTTGAAGGTCGTGTGGCCGGGCCCGCAGGTGCCGCCCACACTGCCACGGAAAAGAGTGTCCCCCGTGAACACGCGCTCTTCGTTCACGACGAAGGCGAGCTGGCCCACGGTGTGGCCGGGGATGTGAAGGGAGCGGATCCGCAACCCGCCGCTCTCGATGAGCTCGCCATCGGACAGCTCGCGATCGAGGCTCTGGAACAAGGCGCGCTCCTCGGTGTGGCCGCAGACCGTCACGCCAAGCCTGTCACGGTATACCGCGTTGTGGGCGACATGATCGACATGGTGATGCGTGCACAAGGCGTGCATGACGGACAGACCCAGCTTCTCGACCTTCTCGAAGATCGGCTCGACCGGCCCCCCCGTGTCGATCAACACGGCATGCCCACCCGGCTCGTCGGCCACCAGCCAGGTGTTGGACAGCCAGTCGGGGCTCATGCTCCGCGTGATGATCACCGGCAATCCCTCAGAACATGAGGACGGAGCGAATGCCGTCCTGTTTCTCCATCAGCGCGAAAGCCTTGTTGACCTGCTCCAGCGTCAGCCGATGCGAGACCAGAGCGTCGATGTCCAGCTTCCCCTGCATGTACAGGTCCACGAAACCGGGGACATCGGTGCGCCCGCGCGCGCCCCCGAACGACGCCCCGATGATCCTGCGCCCGGTGATCAGGAGGCGCGGGACGACCTCGAGTTTCTCTCCCTTGCCCGCCACTCCCAGGATCGTGCACAGGCCCCATCCTATCCGGGCCGCCTCGACCGCCTGGCGCATCACGTCCACGCGGCCGGTGGCCTCGAAGGTGAAATCGGCGCCGAATCCCCCGGTCAGCTCGAGGATCTGGTCCACGGCGTCGGGCCCCGCCTCGATCGCGTGCGTGGCGCCATAACGATGCGAGAAATCGCGTCGAGCGGCGGATGGCTCCACGACGATGATCGGCTCGGCGCCCCGCAGGCGACATCCCGCCACCGCCCCCAGCCCCACCAGGCCGGCCCCGAACACGACGCAGGCCGACCCGGCGGTGACTCCGGCACGGTGCGTGGCGGCGGCCAGGCCGGTCGTCAGACCGCATGCCAGCAGGCAGATGCGATCCATCGGGGCGTCCTTGCGGACCTTCGCCAGGGCGATCTCGGGCATGACCGTGAACTGCGCGAACGCCGACGTGCCCATGAAGTGGCGGATCGGCTCGCCGCCGCGCGAGAGACGGCTCGTGCCGTCCGGCATGTGCCCGGTGTTTTGCTGCTTGCGGATGGCCAGGCACAGATTCGTCTTGCCGCTCCGGCAATGCTCGCACTTGCCGCACTCGGGAGAAAACAGGGTCACGACGTGATCCCCCGGGCGCACGAGCGAGACATCCTCGCCAACCGCCTCGACGACACCCGCGCCTTCATGGCCCAGGACGCAAGGGACATAGCCGCTCGGGTCGGAGCCGCTGGCGGTGTACAGGTCGGTATGGCATACCCCGCAGGAGTGAAGCCTCACGAGGACCTCCCCCTTGCGTGGAGCGGCCAGATCCACATCTTGCACCACGAGGGGCTCCCCGAACGACTCCAGCACGGCGGCTCTGATCTTCATGGCGCGGCGGACACTCTCTTCCTGTCGCTGCCCGATCCCCCACGGATCGCGCGTCGGCCAGCGGGCGATGACGGCCGAGTCGAGAATAGCATGTGCGGCGGCGGACAGGCGGCGGGACAGCCGATCGGGCCGGCGCTCACTCGTGTCGCAGCGCTTCGATGGGGTCCAGGCCCGCCGCGTTCATGGCAGGGTAAGTGCCGAAGATCAGCCCGACCGCGACCGAGAAGCCGAAGGCCAGCAGGACGGAAAACCCCGTGACGACGGTGCTCCATTCCGACAGGAGCGACACCCCCCAGGAGATGCCGAACCCCAGCAGGACGCCGCTGACTCCGCCCAGCAGGGAGATGACGACCGATTCGGAGAGGAATTGCGACAGGATGTCCTGCCGCCGGGCCCCGACGGCGCGGCGCACGCCGATCTCGCGCGTTCGCTCCATCACGCTCGCGAGCATGATGTTCATGATCCCGATGCCGCCCACCAGGAGCGAGATCCCGGCGATGCCGCCCATGACGATGTTGAAGATCCGGCGTGTCTTGCGGCTCTGATCCAGCAGCTGCTCGGGCACCACGACGGTGAAATCCCTCTCGCCGCCGTGCATCCGCTCGAGCGTGGCATTCACCAGCGCGGTGGCCTCGGAGATGGAAGTCTCGGCCCTGATCCGCATGACCACCTCGTCGAGCTCACTCGCGAGGGGCTCCTGCTCGAACATCTTTAGGGCCGTCGTGATCGGCACGAAGATGCTGCTGTCACCGCTTTCGAGCTCGACACCCTGGAATTCCCTCTTGGCGAGGGTCCGGGGCGCCAGTGTTCCGACGACCGTGAACCACACGTCGTTGATCTTGATCGGCTCTCCGATGGGGTCCAGGAACGCGAACAACTGCCGGCGGGCGCGGTAGCCCAGGACGCACACGCGCCGGAACGTCCGCTCCTCCACCGGGTCGAACAGCGACCCGGCGGCCACGTGCAGATTCATCAGATCGAAATAGCTCCTGCCGACACCGAGGACCTGCCCGTCGCTGCGGCCCGCCAGGGAG
>JBHHZN010000283.1:0-3031 GCA_046758155.1 Acidobacteriota bacterium
CGGGCGTTGGCACGGGCATCGGCCAGGGTCAGGCGGCGGCGCCGTGAACGCCGCAGGGCCTGAATGCCCCGGCCGAGGCCGGCGCCGGCGAGAAGGGTCAGGATGTACAGCAGAATGTCTCTCATGGGCCACGGGTTTCAGGTGGTGGGAGAATATCAGCTTGAAAGAGGTCGCGCCCCCGCGCGGCCGTGTGGGCGGTGTCCGTGAACCTGCGTGACCAGGTGGGCGTCCCGCTCCCGTTTCAGGCTTCCCCGAAGGCCCGCGCCGCGACGGCGCAAGCCGAGGGCGTGCTCACCGCGGGAAGGTAGGAACTCCCTTCTACTGCCTGTTGGCTCTCAGCATCCCGCTCCATCACGCACCCCGCAGGGGTACGATCGGAGGAAATTCTATCACTTGCCGATCGCACTGTCGAGAAGACGCTCGCACGCCGCCGTACGCACCGCGAGGTCCATCCTCTGTTTTTCCACGTCGCGTTTCAGCTGAAGATAATCATCGGCGATGTTCAGTGCGGCGAGAATCGCGACCTTCAATGAGTCCACGGTGGTGCTCGAATGGGCGATCTCGTTCATCTTGCCGTCGACGAAGGCGGCCAGTTCCTGGATGTAGGGTGAATTGCCCTCGCTTCTGAGAGTGTACGGCTGCCCGTAGATCTCCACCTGGGTCAGCTGATCTCCTGGAGAATTCGACATGGGTGCTCCTTTTCGGCCTCTCAGGAGGCCTCCACTTCCTCGATGATCGAAATCATCCGCTCGACGCGTTCCGCAATACGCCCGCGTTCACTGGATAGCTGTTCGAGCTTTCCGCGGTACTCGGGGTTCTCCTCTTTCATGAGGGAGAGGCGCTTGACCTCGTCGCGGGCGCTCTTGAGCTGATCCTCGATGATCATGCGATCTTCACGCAGCGAGCGGATCAGATCGGTTGCCTTGCGAATTTTTTCCTCGAGAACCGCCATTTTTTCCATCCGTGCCACTCCTTCTCAATTTCGCAGGCTGACGCCGAATCGCTGGCCTAGCCGAGCGAGGATCCGGTCCTGAACCTCCGAGACCTCCTTCGAGGTCAGGGTGCGTTCGGGGTGCTGATAGACGATGGTTATGCTGACACCGATCTTGTCGCTGGGCAAGGATCCCCCCGTGTAGCGATCGAACATCGTCACGCCCACGACACGATCGGGGGCGGTGTCCCGTATGGTGGCTTCCAGGTCACCGTAAGCCTGTGTCCGGTCGACAATCAGGGAGAGATCGCGGCAGACGCTGGGGTAGCGGGGCAGGGGGCGGAATCGCACGGGAACCGCCTCGAGCAGGAAGATCTCCGAGAGGTTCAACTCGGCCACATGGACCTCCTGCTTGAGGCCGAACTGCTCCGTGCAGACGGTCTTGAGCGCTCCCGCGCGACCGATCCGGCGTCCGCCCATCCGGATCAGCATCGACCGGTTTTCCTCGATCGCCTCCGATGCGGGAAGCGCCGCGAAGGTCACAGGTTGCCGGATGCTGACCGCGATCGCCTCGAGCAAGCCCTTCATGTCGAAGAATGATACCTCCCGCGGTCGTTCCTTCCAGTGTCCGGGGCGTGTGTTTCCCGTCAGCACGATGCCGAGAGAGACCGATTCGTCGGCGGGCGAGGCGGGCGGGTGTTTGCGATCACGATGGGAGATCTTGCCGGGCTGGCCGCGCCGGAATGTGCGGCCGATCTCGTAAAGCCGCACGGCCTTCATCCCCCGGTTGATATTGCGTGCCACGGCGGCAAGAAGCCCGGGCAGCAGCGTCGTGCGGAGAATGTCCTGGTCGGCCGCGACCGGGTTGGCGATGGCGATCGGCTCGATGGCCGGATCGCCGGCATCGAGTCTCTGCCTGAGCCTCCAGTCGCTGGAGGCCGTGGCGAACGAGGATGTTACGGCCTCGCTGCAGCCGGCCGCCTCCAGGGCGCGGCGCAGTGCCTTCTCGCGCCGGGCTCCGAGACGGGAAATCCCGCCGGTTCCCGCGATATGCGGCAGCCTCTCCGGGATGGCGTTGTATCCGATCCTTCGCCCGACCTCCTCGATCAGGTCGACTTCCCGTTCGATGTCCTGGCGATGCGTGGGGATCTCGACCTCGAAGGAGCCGTCACGCGGCTTCACCGTGAACTGCAAGCTTTTCAGGGACCGCGTGATCAGCGCGGAATCGACCGGCATGCCGAGAAGCAGGGAGACACGATCCGCCCGCAACCGCACGCGCCGCCGGGCAGGCCGTGTGCCACGGGACTCGATGATGCCAGGACATATCGATCCTCCCGCGATCTGCACGATGAGGTCGGCGACCCGGTTCAGCGCGACCGCCGTCGCTTCCACGTCGGCGCCGCGCTCGAATCGGTAGGACGCGTCCGTCGAGAGGGAGAGCCGCTTCGCGGTGCGCCGCACCGAAATCGGATCGAAATGGGCGCTTTCCAGGAGAAGGTCGTGGGTGCGGTTCGTGACCATCGTCTCCGCGCCACCCATGACTCCCGCGATCGCCACCGGGCGTTCGGCGTCGGCGATCACGAGCGTTTCGGTATCCAGTCTGCGGCTGGTCTCGTCGAGCGTCCGGATGGATTCGCCCTTGCGCGCCAGGCGTACGCGTATCTCGGGGCCTTTCAGGGTCGCCAGGTCGAAGGCATGCAGGGGATGGCCGAATTCCCACAGGATGTAATTGGTCGCGTCGACGACGTTGTTCACGGGTCTCAGGCCGATGCTCACCAGGCGCCGCGCCAGCCAGTCCGGACTCGGCCCCACCCGGATGCCGCGGATGATGCGGGCGTCGTACCGGCTGCACAGGGCTGCGGCTTCGATGGTGACAGAGGCGAGCGAGCCCGCGGGGGCCTCGGACGGCGTCTCGGTGGCCTCCCCGGGGTAGGGACACAGCTCACGGCCGGTGGCGGCGGCAAGCTCGCGGGCCACCCCGTAGACATTCATGCAATCCGGGCGGTTGGAAACGATCTCGATATCGAAGATCGTATCACCGTCGGGGCCCGTGGCCATTGTCTCGACCGCGAGTCCGGCGGAGGTGAGCAGGCGCGCCAG
>JBHHZN010000284.1:0-3026 GCA_046758155.1 Acidobacteriota bacterium
GTAGGGATCGGTCTTGTACAGGACGGGGGAGACCTCGGCGTCGACGGGGCGGAGGCAGATGTGCGTGTGCGAGTCGATCAGGCCGGGTAGCACCGTGAGGTCGCCCAGGTCGATCTCGGCGGCGCCGGAAGGCGCCCGCAGATGTGGGCCGACCTCGCCGATCCGTCCATCCTTCACGAGGATGTCCACCTGCGCGCGCACCTCCCCCGTCGAGACGTCGAGCAGGCGGCCGGCATGAATGAGCACCGGCTGCGCGAAAGCGGGCCAGGTCATCACGAGCAGGCCGATCACCGGGAATGTCTTGCCGATCGCGTTCCTCATTGTTTCCGCCCTCGAGAGCGGGGGGGATGGATCCTGACATGGCGATCCCTCAGCAGGGGATTCTTCTTCATCGGTTCCTCCAACGCCGCGCCGGCGGCCAGACGAGAGATGAGAACAAGCGTACCAGAAACGCCTCGGGCCGAGACACCCGATCGGCGACGCCCCCGTCGCGAGCGGCCGGCCCTCGGCCTGCCGCCTCGGCGTCCGGGGGTGCCGGCAGTGGAGAGACGTCTGTCTCGCGAGCCATGCAGGCCGGTTCGCGGGAGATCTTCGGCGGGCTGCTGTACGATGGAGGCCTACCGCCCCCGGGAGTCGGATCGCCGGGACAGCCCATGCCCCGCACGAGAGACGATCTCTCGCCCAGGGCCGAACGACCTGCCAGGCGTCGAGCGCGGGCGGCTTTGCGGGGGCGGGCGATGGTGTCCAAGGCTTGGGAGACAGGGGGGATGGTCGGACGGCCCACGACACTCGGCGGGATCCTGCGACTCCTGCGGGAACCGGTCGAGCGAGAGAAGAAGGACCTGATGCGCCAGGGCTGGCAAGGCCTGTCCGCCTCCCTGCGTGCCGGCACACAGGGTCTGGGTCGGCAGGCGACCGGATGCGGCGCCACCATCGGCATCCAGCCGCGCTGTGATTTCGACTGCACGGGGTGCTATCTGGGAAGCGAGGCCAACCGGGCCGATCCGCTCGATCTGTCCGATTCGATGGCGCAACTCGGCGCCTTGCGCCGGCATCTCGGGCCGAAGGGGAACGTTCAGCTCACCGATGGGGAAGTCACGCTGCGTCCGATGGGCGAGCTCCTGGCGCTTTTGCGGCACGCGCGCGCGATCGGTCTCATCCCGATGTTGATGACGCACGGCGATACGTTTCGTCGCCGGCCCGATCTGCTCCCGACCCTCGTGCGCGAGGGTTTCCTGTCCGAGGTGGCGATTCACATCGACACGACGCAGCGCGGCCGGCTCGGATACAAGACCGCCCGGCAGGAGGGGGATCTGGTTTCCCTGCGGGAGGAGTTCGCGGCGATGATTCGCCGCGTGCGGCGCGTCACGGGCAGGCGGCTGCGCGCCGCGATGACGATGACGATAGGGCATCACAACGTGGGCACGGTGGCGGACGTGGTGCGATGGTGCCTGCTGAACCGGGACGCGTTCGGGATGGTCTCGTTTCAGCCGGCGGCGCGCGTGGGCAGGACGCGCGCGGAACTGCGTGGGGTGGGGGTGACGAGGCTGTGGAGGGAGATCGCGCGCGGCCTGGCTCCTTTCGGCTTTCGTGAAGGCCGGCGGAAACGGTTGATGTTCGGCCATCCGGATTGTACGCGCCTGGAAGCGATGGGGGTTTTCGAGCGACGGGGAGAGCGACCTCGCATCGTTCCCATCCTGCGGGAAGGACATCCGGAGGACGAGCGGATCGTCCGAAGGTACCTCGGGTCGCGGATCGCCGGCGTGAATTTCCGTGACGATTCCGTGGCCGAGTACGTCTGTCGTCTCGTGGGAGGGCTCCTCCAGGAGCCGTCCTTCACCCTGGGCGAGGGACGCCGCTGGCTGGCCGCGCGTCTCTCGGCGCTCGGGGGCAGCCTGCCCGCGCTGTGTGTCGACCTGCTACGTGGCAGGGCTCGCTTGGATGCCTTCACGGTGACGTCGCATCACTTCATGAATCGGCAGGAACTGGCCTCCTCGCGGGGGCGCGAGCGTCTCGCGGCCTGTGTTTTCCGGATTCCGGTGAACGGCCGGATGGTCTCGATGTGCGAGGTGAACCTCTCCGGGGCGCGCGAGGCGGTCTACGCGCGAGCCCCGGTCATTGCGCGTTGATCCGCTTGTCGTACTCGAGGAAGACCACGCGGTAGTCACGCGGAACGAGTTCTCCCGGCCGGCGGTAGCGATTGATGTAATCGAGCACGTTGGCCTTGTCATTGCCCCGTCGTTTCTCGGCCGCGATAAAATCGCCGGAGTACCAGTCGAAGATCTTCGAGAGGGTCACGGTGCGCTTTTCTCGGTCGACATGGCAGTTGCGATCCTCGTTGATGAACTCCTTCATGGCGGCATCGAGCTGTTCGTCGAGTCGCTCGGGCAGGAAGGCCTCGCGCGGCAGGCGGGGACAGGCCAGGGAGGCGCAGTTGAGGGCGGCATGGACCCGAGGATCCTTGAACTGGCCGCGGATGACGGAGTCTTCGAGCGACTTGAGACTCATGGTCTGACCTCCGATCCGGATCTTCATGCGGACGAAGAAGTTGAGGCCCGAAACCAGGCCGCTCCAGACGCTTTCCTTCTCGGGGCCGCGGTCGAGCACTCCCTTGAAGACCATGACGTTGTAAGCGTTGATGTAGTAGGCGAAAGCATCGTTGCGTGTCGGGAAGAGATCCGGGTCCGTTCGAGGGCTGACCGTCTCGATGCTCTTGATAAAGCGGTCGAAGATCGCGCGGTCGCGCGCCAGCCCCTCGTAGTCCACGAGGCCTCGGTCATCGACGAACCGCTCGAGAACGCTCGTCCAGTCATCATACGTGAAGGAGGTGATCTGCGGATGGGGGCCCGGCGGCGCGGAGCCGCAGGCCAGGATGCCGATCGTGGCAACGAGTATCGCCACCAAGCGTCTCATGGGCACGGGAGATCTCCTTGACACTTCAGCATCCGGGGTGGGGTCTGGTCGGTCCCATTCTAGACATCATGGATTGACCGACCCATCCGCAGAATCGTGGGTTACGATGCGGT
>JBHHZN010000285.1:0-3010 GCA_046758155.1 Acidobacteriota bacterium
GACCCATTTCAGGAAGTCCCGATCCTTCTGATGGCGGCGATAGCGCCCAGATGAACCAGCGCGTTGATGTGATCGGGGGCGAGCTCCAGGATTCTCTTCCAGATCGGTCGCGACTTCCGCAGGGGCGTTCCCCGCTTTGGCGCATGATGAAACAGCAGCTCTCCCAGCTGGAACCATGCCTCCACGTCGTTCGGGAAAGTGCCCACGATGCTGCGGTAGAGGCGCTCAGCCTCATCGTTGGCTCCCCTCAGCAGGGCGTTGAACGCCTCGAGGAGACTGCGATCGCGCTGGTTGAGGCGGTGGCTGTGCTGGACGGCTCTTCGCGCCGCCTCCCAGGCGGTCTCCGGCCGCTGGGACCACAAGGAGGCGACTGCCAGACGGTACCAGGCGAGTCCGAAGGTGGGATCTTCCTTCACCGCGGTCTGGAACGCGGGCACGGCCAGTTCGCGGCGCAACGCCCGCATCTCCCGCTCTCCGTTGAGGTACGCCTTCAGGGCCGGAAACGAGCTGGTTGTGGTGGCGGCGATCCGGGTCAGGCGCATCTCCGGCCCGCCCTGGCGGCCGGCGACCAGTTCGGCGGTCAGGCGATCCACGAGGTTGAAGATCTCGGTCGCCGGCCCCTCCACCTCGGACTTGGAGATGATCTTCGGCTCCGCCGCATCATACAGGGCCGCATGGATGTGCACGTGCCCGCCGATCTCCAGGATGTTTCCCAGCACGAACTGCCCCGCGCCGAAGCGCAGGGCGATCTCCCGGCCGCTGCCGGGATCGAGGGTCTCGATCTCGAGGCAGCAGAGGAGCGCGTGACTATCCACGGCGCGGAGATCGCCGGCTCCGTCCAGCTTGGTGCTCAAGAGGTCAACTATTCCCTCTCCGAGGTAGCCGAACGCTTCGCTGCCACGAACCGTGAAGGGCAGAACGGCGATGGTGTTGCGAGAGATCTCGCTCGGGTGCTCGACGGCGTCTGAATCGGACGATACGCGATCGGCCACCGTGGGGAGGCGGCCGGAGGCGTTCGCTTGTTGAACCTCCCTCAGCGCCGCAACCAGCTCCCCGGTGTCACCGTAGCGATCGGCGGGGTCCTTCCGCAGACAACGCAGGACAACCTGCTCCATCCCCGCGGGCAGATCCGGTCGCAGGCCAAGAATTGATTCCGGTTCGGATTGGAGGATCTTCGCCAGAATGCCGGTGTTCGTGTCATCCAGGAACGGTTTCCTCCCGGTCGCCATCTCGTAGAGGATCGAGCCGAACGAGAACAGGTCCGACCGGGTGCCGAGCTCCTTGCCCAGCGCCTGCTCGGGGGACATGTATGGGACCGTTCCGGCCACTTTCCCTTCCTCGTACCGGTCCCAGCTGATGGTCGGTTCGTCGCTGGATTCTCTCCGGGAGAGGGCCGGCCGCATCGCGATGGCGAGCCCGAAATCGAGGATCTTCAGCCGCCCCTCGGGAGTCACCAGGAGGTTCTGGGGCTTCAGATCGCGGTGGATCACCCGGTGGGCGTGCGCCTCGCGCAGTCCCTCGGCCACCTGAAGGGCCAGGTCGAATAGCTGTTGAAGGGGCAGGGCGCCGAGGCGCTCGAGCCGGACGTGCAGGCTTTCGCCGCGGACGAACTCCATGACCACGTAAGGGGAGTCAGCCGGGATGTCGGGTTGCGCATGGGCTCGCGGGACCTCGCCGATTTCATGGATCGTGCAGACGCTGGGATGGTTGAGCGCAGCCGCCGTGCGAGCTTCGCGGATGAGCTGCTTCTTGCGCTTGGGATCGGATGTCTGCAGCGGGTGCAGCACCTTGATGGCCACGTGGCGGTTCAGACGCGTATCCAGGGCCCTGAACACCACGCCCATGCCGCCCTCGCCGATCTTCTCGAGGAGACGATAGTGAGAAAGCGTCCGGCCCGGATCCGGTGTCATGGATACGCCCCTCTCGGCCCTCGATGCCGGTGGCCGTAAGCGACTCGCATCTTATCACGGATGACGGGGGCCGCGGCTGTCTCCTCGCGTGAAACGATGAGGAGAAGATGGGGGAAGGCTGCTTCTTCCGCCGGGGCGTTCGTCGCGTCGAACAGAAGAGGTGGCCCGTGCCCGTGTCGACTACGCTCCCATCTGGGCCTTGTGCTTGACGGACCGCTTGATCAGCTCCCTCAGCGTCGGTCGATGGATGTCCTCCAGCTTCTTGATGTACAGGCAGGCCTTGCCGGTCTTGAACTTGCCCAGCTTCTCCAGCAGCGCGTCGTGTCGTGCGAACCCGGACATGATGTACAGCGTGAGGGCCTGCTTGCGGGGGGAGAACCCCGTGAGGAACCAGTCGCCCTCGCGGCCGCTGGCGTACGTGTAGTGGTAGCTGCCGAAGCCGATGATGTCGGGGCCCCACAGCTTCGGCCTTTCTCCCGTGATCTTCTCCATCATCGCCAGGACGGCAAGGCTGTCGTTTCGCCTCCGCTCGTCCGGGATCGATTCCAGGAACCGCCGGACGCTGGCGTTGGTCTTCTTGGTCTTCAGCTCGGCCACGGGACCACTCCTTACGGCCGGGTCCTGCGCCGGGACCCGTCGGGCCAATTCTACCGGAACGGGGGCGGGAGTCCAACCCGCCTTCCCATCCGCGCCCGCTCATCCTAGAATGCCCCGACGATCCCGGAGGTGCCCTGATGTCGGAGTTTCATCCGTTCGCCATGGAGCGCATGATGTCGCGCTTCGAGCAGGAGGTGGAGTACAACCTGTCGGAAAGCGGCGTCCACCCGGTCCTGCTGGGAGAGCTGCTGGGAGACGATTCCCATCTGGTCGAGCGGCTCCTGGCCACCGATCTGAATTATCCCCATGTCAACGGGATTCCCGAGCTGCGCGAGAACATCGCGGCGATGTACGACGGCGCCGGCGCGGCGAACGTCCTCGTGACCGTCGGGGCGATCGAGGCCAACTACAACGCGATCCGCACCCTGCTGCTTCCGGGCGACGAGATCGTCATCATGGTGCCGAACTACATGCAGATCTGGGGCATCGCCAGGAACCATGAC
>JBHHZN010000286.1:0-3005 GCA_046758155.1 Acidobacteriota bacterium
CCGTCTGCAACACCTGTCGCGAGACGATTCACAACAATCTTCGCACCACCGTGGATACGCCGTATCTCGGTCTCGACGCCCGTACCGCCGCCATCATCGAGATACAGCGACGCTAGAGCGGCGCGGCAGCAACCCCTGCCTCTCGAGGTAAGCGGCGATCGCGCGCGCGGCCACCTCATGCCCTCTCACGTTCCAGTGCTGGTCCCGTGCCCAGTAAAGAGCTCCGCGACCGCGACCGGCGGCAGCCCGCAGATCACCGACCAGATCCAGCGGCTCGAACCCCTCTTCTCGCAGGATCCCCTCGAGGATGCGCTGGGGCCGGTCTCGCTCGAACGACCGCCCCGCCCCGTCTCCCGACAGACTCCCGTATCGCGCCGTCAGCCGCTTCCAGAACTCATCGCTGACCTGGTGCTTCATGGGGATGAGGACGGGGACGATCCGCAGATCATCGCCCTCGGCCAGACGCCTCAGCGCCGCGAAGGCGGCCCGCGTCGCCTTCCACCCCGCCGACACGGACGCCGGCTCGGGCGAGCGGAGGATATCCACCTCCAACGGATAGACGAGCTTGCGCAGGCCGGTGCGCACGAGGATCTCATCACCACGTGTTGCGACCAGGTTGTACAGTTGCGAGTGCGTCCCCATCCAGCGCTTGAGCCGCTCCGATCGCGGTGGGCGCGCCGCACGGACGGACCCGATCGCTGGGCCCTCCGGCGCCTCGCGCGCCTCCTCGCGGACGTTGTCGTCCGGATCGTTTCCGACGTAAAAGGCCAGGAGCACGAGGTCCGGATGGAGCAGATCCCGCTCCCGCTCCAGGAAGCGGATCTCGTTCCAGGTCCCGTAGCCTCCCACGCCGAGGTTGACGACTTCGATCCATCGCGAGGCGTCGCGCCGGCCGTTCAGGATGCTTTCCAGGCGCCGCGGCCAGGACTCCTCCTCCTCCACGCCGTAGCCGAAGGTGAACGAATCACCCAGGGCCACGATGCGGAACGAGGGCGCCCCACGCTCACCCGCGAGCGGGCCCCGATAGCCGCCGCTGTTGATGGTCCAGGTCGAGCTGAACTCGGTCGACGTCACGCGATCCGAAAACCCCGGCTTCAGCCGGGCCCCGAGGACCGGATCCTCGACGAACGCGTCCGGATCGTGCAGGAGCGGTTGCGGCAAGAACACGCGCACCACGATCTCCGCGAGGACCAGGCCCGCGAGGCTCCCACCGGCGATGAGGCCCAGGGTGCGGGTGATCGCGGCGAGGATCTTCATCCCGGACTAGCGGCCGCCTGACCTGCGGACCTCGACAAGTCCCTCGTCGATGAGATCGTGAAGGAGTTTCTCGGCCTCGTCGGCTTTCAGGCCGGCCAGAAGACGCACCTCCTCGAGGTTCGCCTTCCCGTCGATCCACGCGATGAGTTTCCAGTGCTGGGGGCTCAACCGGAGGGCGTTGAAATCCAGCCCGCTCTTGACCCGGGGAACATCGACCATGAAATTCATCCGGGGACGCGGCGCGCGGTCCCCGGCGGGGACCTCCGCCTGCAGGGCCGGGAATTTCTCCTGGGTGATGAGGTTGACCAGGATGACCGCGTCGTTCTCCTCGCGCCGCCAGAACTTGTGCGTTCCCGGACATTCGTAGACACGGTCATTGTTCGATTTGAGAGGAACACTGTTCTGACCGTGACTGGGGTCCGGACAACGGTAACGACTCATGACCACCCGATCATCTGCGGCAGCGAGGCTCTCGCTCGCTCGCCAGGCCGTTCACGGAATTTCCTGCGCCGGTTTCCCGCGGTTTTTTTCCCGGACGGCCTCCTGGGCCGCCGCGAGCCTGGCCGTCGGGACCCGGAAGGGCGAGCAAGACACGTAATCCAGCCCCGCCGCGTGGAAGAACGCGATCGAGGCGGGATCGCCGCCGTGCTCGCCGCACACACCGATCTTGAGATCCCGCTTCGCCCGCCGCCCCCCGGCCACCCCCATCTTGACGAGCAGGCCGACACCGTCTGGATCGAGGGACTGAAACGGATCGCCGGGAAGGATCCGCTCGGCCACGTAAGTGGGGAGGAAATTCCGTGTATCATCCCTGCTGTAGCCGAACGTCATCTGCGTGAGGTCGTTGGTCCCGAAGGAGAAAAACTCCGCCTCGCGGGCGATCTCCTCGGCCGCGAGGCAAGCCCGGGGCACCTCGATCATCGTCCCGGTCAGGTAGGACAGCTCGACCCCGCACTCCCGCATCACCGTCTTCGCCACGGTGTCGGTCATGGCCTTCAGGCGCCGGATCTCCTCGAACGATCCCACCAGGGGATGCATGATCTCGGCCTTTACCCTCACACCGAGCCCTTCCGCCTCGGCGAGGGCCTCGAAGATGGCCCGGATCTGAACCTCGTAGATCTCCGGGTGCGTCAGACCCAGGCGGCAGCCGCGGTGGCCGAGCATCGGGTTGGATTCGCTCAAGAGCTCCACGCGCGCGCGGACCCGGTCCTCCGGGATCCCCATGGCGCGCGCCACCTCCGCGACCTGATCGGGCTCGTGCGGAAGGAACTCGTGCAGCGGGGGATCCAGGAGACGGATCGTGACGGGCAAGCCGTCCATTTCCTTGAAAATATCGATGAAATCCTGTCGCTGCATCGGCAGGATCTTCTCCAGAGCTTTCAGGCGGCCGCGCTTGTCCTCGGCCAGGATCATCTCTCGAACGGCCACGATGCGGTCCGCGCCGAAGAACATGTGCTCGGTGCGGCACAATCCGATCCCTTCCGCTCCCAGGAGCCGCGCCGTCCGCGAGTCTTTCGGCGTATCGGTGTTGGCCCTTATCTTCAGCCGCCGCGCGGCGTCGGCCCATGCCATCAACTTCGGGAATTCGCGGAACAGGCGACTCTCCTCCGGCGCGAGGGCGTGCTCCACCTGGACCTTGACGATCTCGGATGCGGTGGTCGGCAGCTCGCCTTCGATGACCTCGCCCGTCGTGCCGTCGATCGAGATGGACTCGCCTTCCTTGATCTCGTGATCGCCGATCCGGAACG
>JBHHZN010000287.1:0-2952 GCA_046758155.1 Acidobacteriota bacterium
CCATCGTCACTGAAGACCTGGCCCGTATCCACGAAGGGGGCCAGCTCGATGTCGATCGGCATGCCGAGCATCACCATGTGCAGGGCCTGAAGGCGCAACTCGATCGTCGCGAAAACGGAGTGCTGGCCGTAGAATCGGCCCGTGTCGAAGGAGCGGAGCGTGTCGGCGCCGCCGAGAGTGGCCAGCTCCCAGAAGGGGAGCTCGTCTTCACCAGCCGTATTGAAAACCCACTGGTTGCTGAAGAAAAGGGTGGCCCTCTGTCCGGGGCTCGACAAGTACTGGCGGAACAGCAGCTCGAATCGCGTCCAGGAATCGGCCAGGTCCTCTCCGCGGTCCTCGAGGTTCTGGTTGAACTCGACACGCAGGCGGCCGAAGGATCCCTGGCTCGGCGTGAATTCCTGATTTCTGCGGTCGAAGATGAGGCTGACTCTCTCCGCCACGACGGCCCCGCCGTTGAGGCCGTCGACATTCGTGAACCGATCGAGTGTCGAGGGTTGATCCCTCCCCAGCTTTCCGATGGGATCCTTCAGGTTGATGTCCCGCACGCGGGCTCCGGCGGACAGGCGCCAGTTGGTCGCGAAGTTCCAGAACAGGTCGAAGGACCCTCCGAGCTCCTGGCGCGTGTAGGCCGATTCATCGTTGCCGTCGGTCTGCCCGCCCACCCCGAAAAAGCGGAAACGGCCGTCTTCGAAGGCATCGAACTGGCCCTCGTACCCGAACCGTCCGCCCGCCAGCGTGAGGTCCTCGACATGGAGCTGGACGCCGCGGTTGCCCTCCTCCGCCTGGTAGAGGCTGAGCTGGTAGTTATGGAACGCCGCGGGGCAGCTCACCACATCGATGGCTGCCGTGGCACCGTTGTACTCGTTGTTGAACAGCCGGAAGTTGATGGCCGCTGTCCCGATGCCTTCTCGCGTGTTGTTGATGAAGGCGAGGCCGGCACCCCAGCTGAAGCCTTCGTTCTTGCTGCCGGAGGCGAACGGATAGATGGCCGCCAGGATCGATTTCCCGTGATTTTCAGGATCCAGCCACAGGCGGTGAAAGAGTCTCGCCGTCGTGGAATCCTCCGACACCGGCCGGAGGAAGGGCCGGAGGGCCTTGGGAAGGTCGAGCGCGGGCTTGATCACCTGCAGGCCCTTCGCGGACCGGACCTCGGGAATCGCTTCGGTCGCACCGGGCGATGCCCCGCCGGAAGGCGGGGTGCCGGCGGGGACGATGGTCAGGAGAGTCTCGTATGGTTCTCGGACGTGCGGCGAGAGGTGGCCTGCGTTGAGGCCGGGAGTGTAGGTGACCTTGACGCTGATGCGATGATCGCCGGCGGGGCAGTCGGTCGCGACCGTGAACGGGATGACCGCCTGGATCCGGCCTTCCAGGATCCTCGTGGTGCCCAGTTTGACCGGAATCCCGGCCACCTGCGCTTCAGGCCAGATCGCCGGTTCGAACGAGAAGCACCGATCGCGGGGCACCTGCAGGATCGTGGGGCCGGGAGTGCGGACCTTTCCCTCGGCGGCGCCGATCCAGAAACCCTCGGGAATCGCGATATGCAGGAGCAGATAGGATCTGCCGCCGGCGTTCAAGGTCGGCTGCAACGGCTCGAGCGTTATCACCACGGGCCGTTCCACCGTCGGGCGCGTGGAGGTGTCCCCCGGCGGTGACGCGAGGGAAGACACCAGAGCCGTGGCAGCGAGGAGAGACATCATCCCGATCATGCCTACCTTCCATCGATGGAGCCCCAGCGCCGGAGGCTATCAAGGTCGGATGAGAGGTGCAAGCGGTCGTGACGGCCGGTCCCTGCTCCGCATCCGTGAGGAACCGCTCGATGCGCGGGACCAGAAGCCCGAGAATGGCGACCGGAAGGGAACTCGTGAATCGATACCCGGCCGCCCGCTTGCCGGTGACGTAGGCGGTCACCGTCCCGAAATAGCGATTTCCGAGGGAGAAGACGAACGTCGCGGCCCGGTTGACCGGCCTGGATGCGAGAAGCCGGCCGGCCGAGTCGAAAACCTTGTAGCGGTGATCTCCCGTCCCGGTCTTCCCCCCGATGGGCAGAGCGTGCCGGATGGCGGGTGGAACCATCCTGTTGAGTCGTCTCGCGGTGCCCCTGTCCACCACGGCGCGCATCGCCGCCGCCGCCGCCAGGGCCACGTCCGGAGACAGGACCCTCTGTCCCGCCCCCTGGACAGGTTCGAAACGGGTCTCGAAGGGGGTCCCGCCGCCGATCTCGATGGCTCGCAAGCGGGACACGGGAAGCCGCACGCCGTCGTTCACGATGATCCCGACCAGTTCCGCCAGCGCCTCGGGTCGATCGGCCGAACTGCCGATGGCGGTGGCGTACGACGGCACGAGACGGTCGAACGGATACCCGAGCCGGCGCCATCGCGCGTGGATGGCGCGAAAAGCATCGACCTCGAGCATGATGCGTACGGCGCGATCGCGGGCCTTCCTGCGGCGGGTGCGAAACAGCCACCCGTAGTCCTCGTCGCGGACCGCCGCACTGGCGGCGACCGTCTGCCGCAGAGTGGCTCCGGGATGCTCATGCAGGTAGCCGATGAGCCATAATTCGAGGAGGGGAACCTTGCACAGGCGGCTGCGTCGGGCGAGAGCGATGGTGTGTGGGCCGTAGCGCGACGCGAGGGATCGGCGCTTGCGATCGGAGGGGAGACGGCCGAGAGCATGTTCGAGGATCCGCTCGAACTCCTGTCCGTCGGGCCGCCCGGTGATGCCGTAGTAGGCGGCGGCGAGGCGGGCGGCGGTCCAGTGGCCGTTCTGCGTCATCCTCGACATGGCCTGCGTGAGATCCAGGCCGTGGTACCTGCTGAACAGGATCTCGATGCGGTGGCGCCCCTCGCGATCGGCGAACCGTTCCAGGTACTCCCTTCGCCGGTCGCTTCCGGCACTGGAAAGCTTCGCCAGGTTGTCTCCGATCTGGGCGTGAACGTAATACCGGACGATGTC
>JBHHZN010000288.1:0-2952 GCA_046758155.1 Acidobacteriota bacterium
CACCCGGGAACGCCTTCCGGAAGGCATCGAACCGGTGATGACGCCGATCTCGTCGATCATGGGCGAAATCATGCTGCTCGGGATCACCGGAAGCGAGCAGAGCACGACGCCCATGCAGGTTAGGACTCTCGCCGAGTGGGTGATCCGGCCGCAGCTGCTTGCGATCTCCGGCATCTCCCAGGTCACCGTGATGGGTGGCGGACTAAAGCAATATCAGGTGACGACCGACCCCCGCCGGCTGCGGCGCTACGACGTTACCCTCGATGAACTGGCGCATGCAGTCGAGGCGGCAAACCTCAACACCGGCGGGGGCTTTCTGCTCGGCGACCGCAAGGAGTACCTGATCCGAATTCTCGGGCGCGCCGAATCGCTGGAAGAGATCCGCAACGCCGTCGTCAAGCCGTCCGGGACCGCTCCCGTGCTGGTCCGGCATGTCGCGGACGTGGGTTTCGGCATCGGCGTCCAGCGAGGCGACGGGAGTGTGAACAGCCGGCAGGCGGTGATCCTCGCCATCCAGAAGCAGCCCGGCGCCGACACCCTCGAGCTGACCCGGGGCGTGGAACGCGAGATCGGCAAGCTCAAGGAGATCCTGCCCGCCGACCTCAAGATCCACGACCGCATCTTCCGCCAGGAGGAGTTCATCGACTCCGCGATCGCGAATGTGATCCAGGCGCTTCGCGACGGCGCGATCCTCGTCGTGCTCGTGCTCTTCCTGTTCCTGTGGAACTTCCGGACCTCGCTCATCAACCTGACCGCGATCCCGCTCTCCATGATCACGACCGCGCTGGTCTTCGACTGGTTCGGGGCCAGCATCAACACGATGACCCTGGGGGGCCTGGCGGTGGCGATCGGGGAGCTGGTCGACGATTCGATCGTGGACGTCGAAAACATCTTCCGCCGCCTGCGCGAGAATCGGGCCAAATCCAAGCCGGAACCATTCCTGGGGGTGGTTTTCCAGGCCTCCTCGGAAGTCCGCAACTCGATCGTCTACGCCACCCTGATCGTCGCCGTCGTCGTGGTCCCGCTGCTGAACCTGGGAGGGGTCGAGGGACGCATGTTCGCGCCGATCGGGGTCTCCTACATCCTGGCCCTGGCGGCCTCCCTCGTCGTCTCGGTCACGGTGACTCCCGTGCTGGCCTCCTATCTGCTCCCGCGCGCGAGGATCACCGCCCGCACCAAGGACTCCTTTTTCCTGGCCGGACTCAAGTGGGTGGACCGCAAGGCCGTGCGTGCGGCCCTGCGCCATCCGTTCAGCGTGATGCTGGCCGCGGCCGGCATGGTCGTGGTCGCCGTCCTGGCCTATCTCCGTTGCGGCGGCGAGTTCCTGCCGCCCTTCAACGAGGGCACCTTCACGATCACGACGATCGCGACGCCGGGAACCTCGCTCAAGGAGTCCAACCGCCTCGGCACCCTGGCCGAAAACCTGATCCGCTCCGTGCCCGAGGTCACCTCGACCGCGCGCCGGACGGGCCGCGCCGAACTGGACGAACACGCCGCCAACGTGAACTACTCCGAAATCGACGTGCGTCTCCGGGAGAGCGGGCGCACGCGCGACGAGGTCATGACGGACCTTCGCGACAAGCTCGCGCACATGCCCGGCGTGCTCGTGAACGTTGGTCAGCCGATCTCCCACCGCATCGACCACCTGCTCTCGGGCGTCCGCGCCCAGATCGCGGTCAAGATCTTCGGCCCGGATCTGGTCGCCCTGCGAGCCAAGGCCCAGCAGATGTACGATTTGATCGGCGAGGTGGACGGGGTCGTGGACCTGCAGATCGAACAGCAGGTGGACATCCCGCAGATCAAGATCCGGCCCAAGCCGGAGGAGATCCAGCGCTACGGGCTGACCAAGATGGAGGTTGCGCGCGCGCTGGAGACGGCGCTCAAGGGCCGCGTGGTGTCCGAGGTGCTCGAGGATCAGCGGGTCTTCGACATGGTCGTGTGGTTCGACGAGTCGTTCCGCAACGACCCCCGCGTGATCGCACGGACGCTGGTCCGAACACCCTCGGGCGCGCGCCTCCCGCTCTCCACTTTCGCGGAGGTCGAGCGCACGACGGGGCCCAACACGATCAACCGCGAGAACGTCGTGCGACGCATCGTGGTCCAGTGCAACGTGTCCGGCCGCGACCTGGCGGGGGTGATCCAAGACATCCAGGCGCTCGAGCCCAGGCTCGACCTGCCCCAGGGCTACTGGGTCCAGTACGGCGGCCAGTTCGAAGCCCAACAGGCCGCCATGCGCCGCATCTACATCCTCAGCGCGTTCGCCCTGCTGGTGGTGTTCGCGCTGCTCGTCAAGGCGCTGGGCTCCTGGGGACCGGCGCTGCAGTGCATGGTCAATCTGCCCCTGGCCTTTGTCGGCGGCGTGATCGCGGTCTACCTCTACGGGAACCGGACGCTCTCCGTCGCCTCGCTGATCGGTTTTCTCACACTCACGGGAATCGTCATGCGCAACGGCATCATGATGATCTCCCACTACATCCACCTCATGAAGTACGAGGGGGAGGGCTTCAACGAGCGGATGATCGTACGCGGCACACTGGAGCGACTCTCTCCCGTGATGATGACAGCCGTCACTACCACCCTCGGCCTGATTCCCCTCGCCCTGGGCCAGGGGGAAACGGGCAAGGAAATCCTCTACCCGCTCGCCATCGTGGTCATCGGCGGGCTCTTGACCAGCACGCTCATCAGCCAGGTCCTGACGCCTGCGATCTTCTTCAAGTTCAGCCGCCGGTTCGCCGCCGCCTGCATCGAGCAGGCCGGCGAGGAGACGGCGAGGCAGGACGAAGCCCCCGCGGACCTCATGGCCCTGGCCCGTCGCCTCGAGGCCAAACGATCCCCCCAACCCGAAGGACCGCGACCTGTTTGAATTCCCTCATGAAATGGCGCAAGCCGAAAGGAAACGATATGCGATATGGATGGATCCTCCTGGTCATGGCCAGCCTGCTCTTCTCGGGA
>JBHHZN010000289.1:0-2934 GCA_046758155.1 Acidobacteriota bacterium
CGGCCTCCATCAGGAATTCCTCCAGCGCCTGACGGGCCTTGGTGTCGGTGATTTGCTGGGGGGGATGCTTCATGTAGTAGGCCGACACCGGGATCAGCGGTCCGGAGATTCCTCGATCCAGAGCCAGCTTGGCGCAGCGGGCCGCATCGACGACCACTCCCGCCGAGTTGGGAGAATCCTCCACGCTGAGGCGGCACTCGAGATTCATGGGGACACCGCCGAATCCCTTGGCCTCGATGCGGATGAAACAGATCTTGTTGTCCTTCTGCCAGGGGACATAGTCCGCCGGGCCGATGTGAATCTCGTCATCCGGCAGACGCATATCGAGCTCGGCCTGAACGGATTCGGTCTTGGATTCCTTCTTGGAACGAAGCCGCGTCCTGTCCAGCATGTTCAGGAAGTCGGTGTTCCCTCCTGTGTTGAGTTGGTAGGTGCGATCCATCCGGATGCCGCGGTTGCCCATGAGCCTCGCGAGCGCCCGATGGAGGATCGTGGCGCCGAGCTGGCTCTTGATGTCGTCGCCCACCACGGGAAGCCCGCGGGCGCGGAAGCGGTTCGCGTACTCCGGGTTGGAGGCGATGAAGACCGGGACGCAGTTGACCATCGCCACGCCCGCCGCCAGGCAGGCGTCGGCATAGGCGTGAACTGCGGCTTCCGATCCCACCGGCAGATACGACAGGAGGACCTCGGCGCCGGATTCCTTCAGCGCCGCGGTCAGGTCGACCGGCCGGGCATCCGCCACGCGGAACGCCCGGTGTCCCGGGTACTGGCTCATGTGTGCGGTGACACCGTCGAGCACCGGCCCCATCTGCACCGTGACTCCGTAGTCGGGTACCGACTCGTGGAACACGGTCGTGCAGTTGGGTGGCGCGAACATGGCCCGGTGAAGCGGTGTGCCCACCTTGCGAGCGTCCACGTCGAACGCCGCGACCGGCGTGATATCACCGATCTCGTAACCGCCTATCTTCTGGTGCATCAGGCCGAGCCATGCGTCGGGACTGTCTCGGCGATAAAACTCGATGCCCTGCAGCAGAGCACTGGCGCAGTTCCCTACACCGGCGATCGCAATCCGTACCTTGTTATTATCGTTCTTGCTCGACACCACACCCTCCCGAAGCTGCCCCCATGCTCCGTTCGCAGGCACTCGATTCGCGGAGCCAATATGCTATGAGGATAGCATAGCGGGCCGACGCGGCGTTGTCTCCCCCGCGGCGGGCCGTCGCTGGGACCATCCTGCCCGATCCGGGTCGGCCGAAATCATCCTCGGGATGCCCGGACAGCTCCCCGGTGGGTGACCGGCGGCGGGTTCCCGCCGGGGTCACTCGCCCGCGGGAAGTCTCCCTTCGGGGCCGCCGGGGTGTCTTACGATAAGGAAGACAGCTCCGGCCGGGCGGGACCCGCGGCTGTTCGCTCACCTGATCCGGAGAGCTTCACCTGGACGCTTGCTGGAAGAACATCGGGCGCGGCCGGAGACGAGCCGTCTTTCCCGAGGTGACGGCCCGCACGGCGGCTCACACGCGGCAGCGGGTGGTTCCCGGCGGGCTCGGCGTGATCGGCGTTACAGGTGGAACCTGAGTCCGAAGCCCACCGAGAAGGCGGTCAGCTTGATGGAACCGCCTTGCACGACAGCGGATCCGGTCGGCAAGGACTGTCCCGACGGGCTCGTCTGGCCGAACTTGTAACAGACATCCTGCTGGCCGTTGTTATCGAAATCGCCGAAGGCGGGGCACTTGACGCCGGGAAGGGGGTTGGCGGGGTCCCTGGGGTTGAAGTGCGTCCCTTCCGGGTTCACGCGATCATTGGGTTCCTTCCCGAAGCAGCCGAACTTGAACTCATCGAATCCGCAGGGTGGATTGGGCGTGATCGGAGCGTTGATGAAGACCTTCAATGATCCATCCGGGTGGAACAATTCCGGGGGCCAGAAGAACACATCGAGCTGGTCCTGACCGCCAAGGTCGATGACGACATCCTGGTTGGCCACGATGTAACGGGCGTCGAACACCAGGCTGAAGCGATCGTTGAAGAAGTACTCGAGCCCCCCGGTGAGATGCCACTCGATGGTGTCATCGACCTCCACCGTGAGCGGAAGTTCGAAGGGAACCAGGCCGTCTTCGCGAATGAACGTGCCGTTGAAGATCGGCGGTGTCAGATCCATCCCGAATTCGTCTCCGATCCCCCTGACGCGCAAGGAGTCGAGACTTGACTTGACCTGTGCGATGCCATCATCGTTCACGTCAAGGTCAGTGAAGATGACGCCGCCCCCGATGCCGAGGTAGGGACGGAGACTTTCTTGATTCCGGAAACGGATGATGCCGGTGAGCGATAGGGATGTTTCGGTCAAGTCGCCGGCGGCTATCGGCGTCGATTGATTGACGTCCGTCAGTCGGGCCGGAAACCCATTGGGAGCAATAGGGGGAAAAGTACGGCTCTTGAACACGTCGATCGGGCCTACCTCCCCCGTGTACCGGCTGGCATCGACCTGCACGCCGATTCGTTGTGTCAGCTGGTAGCCGACCGTGAGATCGTACTTGAGCCCGTCCTGGATCATGCTGTCGCGGGCGAGGAGATCATCGGGCCGGGGGTCGCAGAAGGGGTTCTGGACTGGGAACAGGTCGCCGAAATTGCTCGGACAGGCGGTCAGCTCGTTCAGGTCGCCCGTGAAAGGGACCCCGTCATCTCCGAAATCCTCCGTGAATATGATGCCGGCGTTGTTGCGGATGTCATCGATGGTGGACAAGATGGAGACACCGCCGCCCAGGTACCAACGGTGTTCGGGAGGCCGCGCCTGAAGCAGGATGCAGCCCGGGCCGGCTTCCAGCGCCACGGCCAGGATGACGAGGTGAAGTATCGAGAGCCGGTGCGAGGCCCGCCCTCCCGCGATGGCCTGTCGAGGGCGGCGGGGCGATGGCAGGGGGTGCGACGAGGAGTCGAGGC
>JBHHZN010000290.1:0-2924 GCA_046758155.1 Acidobacteriota bacterium
ACAGCGTCCCTCCACGTAAGCCCGGGTGCGCGGGTCCGTGGCACGGCCCCCGAGAAGAGCCTCCGTCGGGCCGACCTCGATGCACTCTCCCATGAGAAAGAACGCTGTTCGGGTCGCCAGCCGGCGCGCTTGCTGGACGAGGTTGGTGACGAGGACGATCGTGATTTGCTCCCTGAGCCCCTTCATCACATCCTCGATACGCATCGTGGTGACGGGGTCAACGGCGATGGAGAACTCATCGAGCAGCAGCATCTCCGGATCCTGCGAAAGCGCGCGGGCGATCGTCAGCCGCTGTTGCTGGCCGCCCGAGAGCAGGCTTCCCAGCGAGTCGAGCCGGTCCTTCACCTCGTCCCAGAGCATCGCCCGGCGCAGACAGCGCTCCACGATGATGTCCAGATCGGTCTTGCGCCGGATCCCCGCCAGCCGGGGCGCCAGAGCCACGTTGTCATAGATGGACAGCGGGAGACCCACCGGCAACGGAAAGACCACCCCGATCCGCCGGCGCAGCGCGTAGAGATTGCGCCACGAGGCGATATCACGGCCGTTGAACAGAATCCGCCCCTCCACCTTCATGCGGGGGGTGAAAGTGTCCATGCGATTCAGGGCGCGCAGGAACGAGGTCTTGCCGGAGTTGGCCGGCCCGATGATCGCGAAGACCTCCTTATCGTGAATGTCCAAATCGACATTTCGCAGCGCCGTGCGGGAGCCGTAGCGGATGGTGAGATCCCGCACGGCCACCTTGACTCCGGGCGGAGCCTGCGCCTCTACCATTTCTTGCGTCCCCGCAGCCATACCCGGAAGGCGATGGAGAACGCATTCATGGCGAGCACCATCAGGATCAACACCAGCGCCACGGCGTACGGCAGCGCATCGGGGACGTCGGGCACCTGGGTCGAGATGACGAACAGGTGCAGCGACATCGCCATGGTCTGATCGAAGACGCTCTGGGGCAGGAAGGGCAGGAAGAAGGCCGCCCCGGTGAACATGATCGGCGCCGTTTCGCCGGCGGTTCGCGAGACCTCCAGGATGACGCCGGTCAGAATACCGTTGATGGAGTTGGGCAGCACGACCCGGCGGATCGTCTGGAAGCGTGTCGCACCCATGCTCCAGCAGGCCTCGCGGAACGCGCGGGGCACAGCCTGCAGGGCCTCGTGGGTCGAGACGATGACCACCGGCAGGGTCATGATGGCGAGCGTCAGGCTGGCGGCCAGGATGCTGGTCCCGAACCCGAAGAAGAGCACGAAGGCGCCGACGCCGAAGAGTGCATGGACGATGGACGGGACGCCCGCGAGGGTGATGATCGCGAGGTTGATCGCCCGGGTGAACCAGCCGGGGGTTGCGTACTCGCTCAGATAAAGCGCCGCCGCCACCCCGATCGGCACCGAGACGAGCAGCGCGACGGTCACCAGCCAGACCGTGCCGATGAGCGCCGGGAAGATGCCTCCCGCGGTCATCCCGTTGGTCGGCTCGGTGAAGAGAAACTCGATGGAGATCATCGGCGCTCCACGCCAGACGAGGAGCCCCAGAATGGCGAGGACGGGGAGGATCAGCAGGGCCGTGACCAGCATCAGCAGAATCCGGACGAGCTTCTGGGTCCTGCGGGCCGCGAGGGTCCTTTCCGTCGCCTCGAACACGTCACTAACTCCGCTTGCGACGCACGCCCCGGAACACGAGGTCGGCGGTGAGGTTGATCAGAAATGTGATCACAAAGAGCAGGATCCCGATCGTGAAAAGCGCCCGGAAGTGGTCCGAACCCACGGCCGTCTCGCCGAGCTCGGCGGCGATGGTGGCCGTCAGGGCGCGCACGGAGTCGAACACGCTCGTGGGCATGTTGATCGAGTGGCCGCTGGCCATCAGCACGGCCATCGTCTCGCCGAAGCCACGGCCGACGCCGAGCAGCACGGCCGCGAGGAGGCCGCTGCGGCCCGCCGGAAGGACCACGGAGCGGATGACCTGCCAGCGGGTCGCTCCCATCGCCTCCGCCGCCTCGCGGTACGAGTCGGGCACGGCCCGGAGGGCGTCCTCGGCGATCGTGGTCATGATCGGCGCCGCCATCAGGCCGAGGATGATTCCCGAGTTCAGGACGTTGAGCCCCACCGGCACGTCGAAAAGATCGATGATCAATCTGTTCATGATGCTGAGTCCGATGAAACCCCACACGACCGAGGGAATGGCGGCAAGCAGCTCCACCAGGATCTTGAAGGTCTCACGCGCCTTGGGGCCCGCGAACTCCGCGATGTAAACGGCGGCACCGACGGAGAACGGCACGGAGACCAGCATGGCGAGTCCGGTCACGCTGGCGGTGCCGGCGATGAGGGCCAGGATGCCGTAGGTGGGACGCGCCTCGGAGGTCGGCCGCCAGGCGGTCGAGCCGAAGAACTCCCGCACATCGAGCCGGTGGACGATGAAGCCCATCCCCTCGCTCGTGATGAACACGAAGATACCGAGGATGAAGACGATCGCAGAGATGCCCCCCAGAAAGACCAGGAACTGGATGCCCTTGTCGACGAACCATGCGAGGTCCCGTCGATCGGGCGCCTCGAAGCGGCCTCCCTGCCCGGAGTCCTGCGCTGTCATATCAGCCGGCCCGCTCGCCCCGCAGGGTCTCCATCAGGTCCGCGATCCGCGTCGAGAGCTCCTCGCGGGTCTTGCGGAGGACCTCATCGGCCGGTTTGGGGGGCGCCGTTCCCTCCGGGGGCCCGATCTCCCATGCGACGACCACCGTGTGAAAGGGGATCTCCTGCAGATGCGAGGATGCCCCTTCCTCGAGACACACGATCACATCGTACTCGGCGAGATCGCCGGTCGTGGCCGGAAGCGGCCGCGGTCGGAGATCCCGGACCGGGTAGTCGCAGGCGTCGAGAAAAGCCAGGACCTCGGCCGCGACCTCGTTTGCTGGATTCCAGCCGGCGCTGGCGTAGATC
>JBHHZN010000291.1:0-2903 GCA_046758155.1 Acidobacteriota bacterium
GGCGAGGATCGCCTCCGGGCTCAACGCCGGCTCATCGCTCGGCAGTGCCACCGGCAGATCGAACGCCTCGAGCGCCGCGCGGATCGCTTCCGCGTACGCGGGGGCGAGCAGGCCGCGCTTGACGGCGATGCGGCTTTCAACCGCCATGCCGATGGAGATCGCCTCGCCGTGCGTGAGCTTGTAGCCCGAGACCTTCTCCACGGCGTGACCGATGGTGTGCCCGAAGTTGAGGATCTTGCGCAGGTCGCCTTCCTTCTCGTCGGCGGAGACGACCTCGGCCTTGATGGCGCAGGCGCGCGCGATGATGCCTGCCAGCAGGGCCGGATCGCGCCCCTTGATGCCGGCCGCCTCGGAGACGAGCCGGTCGAGAAGCTCGCCGTCGCGGATGACGGCCGCCTTGATGGCCTCGGCGAGTCCCGAGCGGAACTGACGGTCGCCCAGCCCCTCGAGATGGGCGACATCGGCGAAGACGGCCGCGGGCTGGTGGAAGGCTCCGATGAGGTTCTTGCCCCGCGGGTGATCGACTCCCGTCTTGCCGCCGATGGAGGCATCGACCATCCCCAGCAGCGTCGTGGGAACCGGCACGTGGGGGATCCCCCGCAGGAAGGTCGCCGCCGTGAAGCCGGCGAGATCCGTCACGACTCCGCCTCCCACCGACACGATCGCGGCGTCGCGCCCCAGGCCCGCCTCCAGGAGCCGATCCTCCACGTGCTGCTTGGTCTCACGGGTCTTGTGCGCCTCGCCGGCGTCGAAGACCACCTCCAGCACGTCGAGTCCGGCCCGTCGCATCCGCCGGCCCAGCGCCTTCGCGTGCGTCGCGGCGACGTTCGTGTCGGTCACCAGCGCGTAGCGCGCGGCGCGCAGCGAACCCTCCAGCCATTCCACCAGGTGAGGGCCGAGGCCCTGGCCGACGTGCACCACGTAGCCCGGAGCGGTGGAAACCTCGATGCGGTGCGGATCCGGCCTGGACATGGCCCGAGGATACCACGTCCCGAAATGGGGACAGGCCACCTTTCACGGAGCGAAAAATGGCCTGTCCCCGTTCTTCACTCGGGGGGGAGGGAGTCGAGATCGTCGAGGTAGTCGCTGATGAGCGCGCGGTGCTTCTCGTCGTCGAGGCTCGCGCGGACGATCCGCGACGAGGCGGCGACAACGAGATCGACCGCCTCGGCGCGGATCTCGCGGATGGCGGCGTTCTTCTGCCGTTCGAGCTCCTCGGCGAACTGCCGGGCCCTTTCCTCCGCCTCGCGCCGGGCGCGCTCCAGGATCTCGGCCCGGCACTGCTCGGCATCCCGCTGTCCCTTCTCGATGAGAGAGGCGACTTCCTGCCGCGCCTTGCCGAGCATCTCGCGGTGCCGGGCCATCAGCGACTCGGCCTCCTCCTTGGCCTTCCTGGCCTGCTCGAGCGAATCGCGGATCACCTTCTCGCGCTGATCGAGGATCCCCAGGATGGGCTTCCAGGCCACGGCGCGCAGCAGGATGAGCAGGACGGTGAAGGTGACGATCGTCCAGATGATCAGGCCCGGGTTGATGGCGACGAGATCCATGGAAGCGTCCTACTTGAGGATCACGATCATGAAGCAGAGGATCTCCGCGATCAGCGTCGCGCCCTCGATCATGGCGGCTGTGATGATCATGTTGGTGCCGATCGCGCCGCTCGCCTGGGGCTGGCGTGCGATACCCTCCACTGCCGAGGCCGCAAGGCGCCCGATCCCGTACCCTCCGCCGATCACCGCTATTCCCATCCCCAAGGCCGCGGCGACATAAGGAAGTTGCAGGGACATTGCTTCGGCTGCCATTCAGTACCCTCCTTGTTCCGCACCCTAGTGTGCGGGATTCAACGAAAAACCGATAAACAAAGCCGTCAGGAAAGCGAAGATGTACGCCTGGATCAGGGCGACGAAGATCTCGAGCAGCATGATCGCCAGGGCGAGAGGAATCGCCACCAACGACGTGAGGGCGCTCTGGAAGATGAAGATCATGCCCAGAAACGCCAGGATCGCCACGTGCCCCGCCGTCATGTTGGCGAAAAGACGCATGCACAGCGCGAACGGCTTCACGAACATCCCCAGCACCTCGACCGCCGCGAGAATGGGCACGACGAAGATCGGCAAGCCGTGCGGGACGAGGTTTTTCCAGTGCCTGAAGAAGCCGTGCTCGACCATCCCCTGGACCTGGATCATCCCGAACGAGATGAGAGCCAGCCCGGCCGTCACGCTGATGTTGCCCGTGGCGGTGGATCCCCACGGGACGAGCCCCAGCAGGTTGCACGTCAGGATGAAGAAGAAGACCGTCAGGATGTACGGCGCCAGTCTCCTGCCGTGCTTTTCGCCCATGGCCTTGAAGCAGATCTCGTCGCGCACGAACAAGACCAGCATCTCGAGCAGGTTGGCGATACCGCTCGGCACGAGACGCCGGCGGCGGAAGGCCAGGCCGAACAGCAGGAGCAGGATCGCCCCGGCTATCCACATCATGACGACGTGCTTGGTGATCGACAGGTCCACCCCCCAGAGGTGAAACTGCGGAAGATGCACCACCACGGGTTTTCCATGGTACAGGAATCCCAGGTCGAGCGTGTGGTTGTCGGTGATGTGGTGAAGGATCGTCTCGCCCACGTCGGGTGAGTGCTCGGCACCGTGGCCGGCCGCTTCGAGCACGTCCTTCGCCGTCTCCGCCTGTTGAGCTTGCATCAGTGACTCTGCTTGAAATAAAGGATTTCCAACGGCTGGAACACCAGGGTCCCCCCGACGAGGCCGATGCAGACGCTCACCGGCTCGCCCATTCCCATGAACACCGCGGCCATCAGGAGGGCCACGTAGCCTAGCATGCGCGCCAGCATGAGGCCAGCGAACGCGGTGATCAGCCTGTTGCCGACCTTCTCGCCGCCCTCCCGGCGCACCTTC
>JBHHZN010000292.1:0-2883 GCA_046758155.1 Acidobacteriota bacterium
TGATCTCGCCGGCCCCGATCGGCGCGGGCGAGGGCTCCTTCCCGCCGGCCGGCCGAGCCTGCGCGCTGGCCTTCTCGGCGGCGAGCGGGTGAGGAAGCGCGGGAAGGCATGCCAGGAAGGCGCTCAGGGCCCACCCCAGCGCGCTGATCCGCCGATGCGATGTCACGGTGAGGACCCTTTCCGATCTCGCCGCCCCGCGTCCGGCATGCCCGGCCTCCTCACGGCCGTCGGTGCGCTCATGGGCAAGATCCCGCGGTTCACGCCGGGGCGAGGGCAGCCCCGGCGTTGGAGAATCGCAGCGCCCTGCTGCGCACGCGGTAGCGGTTGCCCTCCTGTCTTTCGAAGACGCGACAGCGACGCATCCGCCCACCGTAGACGTGGATGGTGAGGGCGAGTTCCTCGTAAGGGTTTGCGATGCGATGGTATTCCACGGGCGGGATCAAGGCGCCGCACCGGCCGAGGCCGGCGCGGATGACCTCCCGTTCTTCCAGGTGGGCCACATCCTCCTGGATCTCACCTTTCAGATCGTAGCGCGAAACCTGGATGGTCCCCTCGACGACGCCCTCGACACACCAGATCCCCGCGTGATCATGGACAGGTGTTTCCTGGCCCGGCGACCATGCCATCACGACGACTTCGAACCGACCCGTCGGGTCGGCGTACAGGAGATGGCGGGAATACTGCCTTGTGTGAGGGGTCCTCATCTGCTCGGGAAGCCGGGGGCGGTGTGCGATGAGGGCCGCGAGGCGATCTTTCACGGCGAGGATGGTCCCGGGCGCGTGGCCGCCCTCGCCGAGCAATCCGGTCAGATCGTCGCAGAAGGATCGGATCTCCGTCCACCGATGGTCTTCATGTCGTTCCAGGCGCATCCTTGTCCATCTCCACGATTCGCATCGTAGACTCTCGGGCGTGGGTGGGTCAATGGCCGGCGGACGGGTCGGTATCGCCGGCGAACGGCTCGGCATGCACGACGATATCGGCGATCTCCGGAAAGGCCTTGGTGATGCGGTCCTCGAGGTCGTCGCAAATCTCGTGGGCTTCCTTCAATGTCAAGGAGGCGTCGAGCAACACGACCAGGTCGACGAACACAGCGTCGGAGAAACCCCTGGTACGCACCTGGCGCGTCGCGTGGACATGGGGGAACCTCAACGCGATCTCCTCGATGGTCTTCGAGTCGATGAAGGCGCGATCGGCCAGGACACCGAGGCTCCATCGCAGGATCTTGTAGCCGGCGTGCAGGATGACACCGCCGATCAAGAGGGCGGCGAGGGGATCGATCCAGGCTTGTCCCGATCGCAGCGCGATCAGTGCGACGAGCACCGAGGCTGAGGCGTAGACGTCACTGGCGGTATGCCGGGAGTCGGCCAGCAGGAAGGGGCTGTGCAACTCGGCTCCTTTCCTGGATTCGTACCGACTGACGGTGATGTTCACGATCATGCTGAGGAGCATGACGCTGACCGATACGAAGGAGAAGACGGCCAGGTCACCGCCTCCCTGGAATCGTTTCCAGGAATGGGCGAGAATCTCGGTCGCGGCCACGAGCAGCATGACCGCGATTCCGATCGACGCCAGCACCTCGAACTTCCGGTGACCGTAATGATGGTCCGCGTCCGGCGGCCTGTGGGCAAACGAGAGCGCCATGAGGCCGACGACGTTACTAGCGCTGTCGAGGATGGAATGGTATCCATCCGCGATCATGCTCAGAGTGTGTGTGCCCGTGCCGACGATCAGCTTGGCCAGGGCCACTCCGAGGTTGCCGAAGAGGGTGAGCCACAGCACGCGGCGCACGGCGCGGGAACGGTTCGCTGCAACGGATGCATGGACCGTCGTGGCGGTAGTAGCCATCGACGGCATGATACCTCAGGTGCCCCGTGGGCGTGGATCGGGAGCCAGCGAGGCGACCAGGCGGCGCGGATCGTGGGCCCAGGCGCCCGACCAGTGCGAGAGAATATCCTCGGCGGGTGTCCTGCGTCGCTCACGGACGGTCCGGACCAGCGGGTCCAGCAGGGCGATCTCATCGGGCGGGAGGGGTTCCTGGGCGATCTCGAGCAGCTCCAGAGCCAGTTCCATCGCGGGCCTGCCTGCGAGTTTGGCGTGGAGCCCCGACCGCGGTACCGCGCGATGAAACGCCAGCCGTTGCTCGGGGGAGGCGCCGGCGACCAGTCGCCAGGCGGCCCGCCGGGCACGCTGGTCGTACAGGAGCGCCTTCCAGAGCGTGGCCTGCGCGAGGATCATGTCGGGTGGACCGCTGTCGGACCCGCGGAGCTCCAGCCAGGACTTGAGGCGGACTTCGGGAAACAGCGTGGTGAGGTGAAGCTCCCAGTCGTCGAGCGTCGCGCTGAGGCCCCTGAACCCTCCTTCCAGAAAGGAACGAAAGGTACAGGCCGTCATGTCGATCCACCGACCTTCCCGGACGACAAAAAGCATGGGTACGCCGAGGGCGTAGTCGGCGTAATCGGAAAACCTCGCCTGATCGCGGAAAACGAACGGTAGCAGGCCACAACGGTCCGGATCCGTGTGCATCCAGATATGAGATCTCAACGACAGGAACCCGCTCTCCTTTCCCCTCGCGAGAGGGGAGTTGGCGCACATGGCGGTCACCAGAGATGATACCCCCATGGCGACCCGCATCTTCTCCATCGCGTCGTCCTCGGAGGAGTAATCCAGATTGATCTGACAGCCGGCTGTCGCCTTCATCATCCCGTGCGCCAGGTGGCCGCGGTGGCCCAGGTAGGGGGCCATGATCTTGTATCGGTGCTTGGGCACGGCGTCGATGCGGTGGAAGTCGGAGAAAGGATGAAATCCCAGCCCCAGGAAGGCGATGCCCATCTCCGCCGCCGTTTCATCGACTTCGCGGACGAAGGCTTCGAGCTCGCAGCGGGC
>JBHHZN010000293.1:0-2851 GCA_046758155.1 Acidobacteriota bacterium
AAGGCTCGGTGTACCAGGCCGGTGGACGCATGCCCTCCGGATCGGTTTCCTGCCGAGCGCTGGATGAGGCGGAGGCGCCGAGAAGACAGGCCACGGCGAGCGCAAGAAGACGCTTCAACTTCATCGTCACGTGTCCTCGGGGAGCCTCGGGGAAGCCCCGGCCGGGATCAACGGCCCGGGAGGTGCTGATCATACCCGCGAACGTCTCCGCCGATGACGCCTGGCCCTCAAGACGCGGTCGCACTGTCCCCGCGGCCGGACTCCGGAGGTTGGGCCGACTTGCCTTCCAGATGATCCTTGAGAAGGTACAGCAGGTGGCCCCAGCTCGTGTTGCACTGCGGGAATTCCTTTTCGATGGAACGCCAGCCCCGGTGGGCCAGTTTGAGGACCGTGCCCCCGTCCTCGGCCGGCTCGAGCTCCCAGCTCAGCGTCGTATCGTTCCATTCGTCGTAATCGCCCAGGCAGGTCCAGGCGAGGCGCCGCTCCGGTTCGAACGCCTCGACGCGCATCCGGAAAACCACTCGCCCTCCCATGAACCTGAACACGGAAACACTGCCGGTCCGCGATTCCGAGGTGCTGTCATCGGTCCACCAGTGGGCGATGCCCTCCGGAGTGCTGATCGCGCGAAACACGCTCTTCGGCGGCGCGGCGATGCGCACGCGGTGCAGGATGTCGGCCATGATGGTTCCTCCTTCTTCGCCCGTGGGCGAGAGAAAACCTGATCCGGGCCGGGATGCCGTGCACCCTATCAAGACCTCGGATCTCGTGCAAGAGATCACGGGGAAGACTTACCCGGCGAGGGGCTTCCCCGAAGCCGGCCGCCTCTGGTACTCTTGCGCCACCATGTCGCTGCAAGCAGGCACACGCATCGGACCCTACGAGATCACCGGCCGCCTCGGCACAGGCGGCATGGGAGAAGTCTACCGCGCCACCGACACACGGTTGCGGCGCGAAGTCGCCATCAAGGCGCTGCCGGAAGAACTCGTCGGGGATCCCGAACGCCTCACCCGCTTCAGGCGCGAGGCGCAGATCCTGGCCTCGTTGAACCATGCCAACATCGCGGCGATCCACGGGCTGGAGGAGATCGACGGGAAGCCATTCCTCGCGCTCGAGCTCGTGGAAGGAGAGGACCTCGCCGAGAAAGCCGGTGCTGGTCCCATGCCCCTGGGCGATGCGCTCTCGATCGCGGGCCAGATCGCCGAGGCGCTGGAGGAAGCCCACGAGAACGGGATCATTCATCGTGACCTGAAGCCGGCCAACGTGAGGGTGACGCGAGACGGGAAGGTCAAGGTTCTGGATTTCGGCCTCGCGAAAGCTCTGCAAAAAGATGCCGCCGGAGGCGGGGGGTCGGAAGGCGAACTGTCTCAATCGCCCACTCTGGCGGGGACCATGGGAACGCACGCCGGAGTGATCCTGGGCACGGCGGCGTACATGGCGCCCGAGCAGGCACGGGGTAAGCCGGTTGACAAGCGCGCCGATATCTGGGCCTTCGGCGTCGTCTTGTACGAGATGCTGACGGGAAAGCGTGTCTTCGGCGGCGAGACGATCTCGGATCGGCTCGCGGCCGTGCTGACGCGCGCTCCCGATCTGGACGCCTTGCCGCAGGCCGTCCCGGCCGTGATACGGAATCTGCTCGCGCGGTGTCTGGACAAGGATCCCAGGAGCCGCCTGCGTGACATCGGCGAGGCGCGCTACCTGATCCACGAAGTTCTCGCGGCCGGATCCGGGCCGGACATGGACAGGGAGAAGACCGCCCCGGCGACAAGGCGGACGCGCTCGATGGCTCGTGTTGCGGGTGCGGGCATCGTCTTTTCCCTGGTGCTCGCCGGGGGGATCTTTCTGGGACGCCAGTGGGGTGCGCGATCGGCGGCATCGCCCGGCTCCTCGGCGGTACGCTTCAACATCGCGGGCCCCGGGGAAGTGGATGCGATCTGGAATCCGGCTCTCGCGGCCGATGGGTCCTTCGTTGTGTTCGAGGGATGGAGCCGGGGTAGCTCCGAGCTCTTCCTGCACCGCTTCGACAGCGGGGTCTCTCGATCCATCCCCGGCACCGAGGGCGCCCGGATGCCTTTCATCTCGCCGGATGGCCGCTGGATCGGCTACCGGCAGGCTGGAATGCTCAAGAAGGTCGGCGTCGCGGGAGGCGATTCCCTGAGAATCGGGGAGGTTCCCATGAATTTTCCCGGGGCGGTGTGGCTCCCCGATGGCAGGATTCTCTTCACCCGTGGATGGCTGGACGGGTTGTGGGAGATCTCCGCCGAGGGAGGCCAACCGCGGCCCCTGACCCGGATCGATGTGGCGCGCGGCGAGAAGGGGCACTGGTGGCCGCATCCCTTGCCGGGCGGGCAGGCCGTCTTGTTCACGATCTTTCGGGCGAAGGCCGGTTTGAACGATGCCTCGGTCGCCGTTCTGGACACGGCGACCGGCAAGTACCGGCATCTTTTCGCCGGCGCGGACCCCTGGTTTCTGCCGCCGGGTCACATCGTCTATTCTCGTGCGGGCGCTTACCACGCCGTCGCCTTCGATCCGGTGTCGCTGGAGGTGACCGGCGATCCGGTCCCCGTGCTCGATGACGCCACCAACCTGTACCCCGCCGGGGACTGGCACATGCCGCTCAGCGTCGCGAGCAACCAGACGGTGGTCTACGTGACGAGGAAGGTGTTCCCGCGCGCCAGACTGGTCTGGCTCACCGCGGGAAAGGATCCGGAGTATCTTCCCTTCCCCGCCCGCTCGTACTTCGACCTGGACCTTTCTCCGGATGGCAGGTGGCTGGCCGTGTCGAGCCAGGAGGATGGGACCATGGTGATCCGCATCCTGGATGTGCGTCAAGGAACCGAGGAACGCCCGAGCC
>JBHHZN010000294.1:0-2846 GCA_046758155.1 Acidobacteriota bacterium
ACCCACCCGATGACAGGAAAAACACTCGAGATCATCGAACAGATCGTGGCCGATCTCGACGGAGGACTTGCCGCTGGCGAGGATCTCGTCCGTGTGGAGGGGGCGTTTCATCGCCGTCAGATAACCGATGGCCATCTCGTACTCATCGGTCGTGAACGGAAACTTCGGCATCTTTGTGCCGGGCTTGACTGCATTGGGATCCTTCAGCCACCGTCTGATCCACTCTTCGGGCCGGCGCAGACCGACGAGGTTGAGGATCGGACCGACCGTCCCCCCCTGGTCCGTGATGGTGTGGCAGGTGACGCACTGGAACTTCCGGACGATGGGGCTTTCCAGGAAGGCCTCTTGAGGGGTCCCCTTCCACGAGGTCGCCGCCGAGGAAGGCCCGCCCAGGACCAGGCCGCTCAGCAAAACCACAATCCCCGGGAATGCGACAGGGCGCCTGTTGACTCGCATGGTGGGCTTTCCCTTCCTGATGAGAAAAGAGGGCACCCTCTCCCCCCACCGGGCAAGGAGAACTTTCCTGCATGGAACCCGGGCAGGTTCGATCGACAGGGAGAACGGGTGCCCTCGGAACGCCCGAGAGTCGGCTCTACTGGCCGCCTCCCATCATCTTTTTCATCATCTCCGGCATCTTGCCCGGCTCCATCGTCTCACCCTTCGAGAGCGAGCCCAGGTACATCTCCAGGTCGGCGATCTGCGGGCTATCGAGAGGCAGTGGTTTGGCCATCATGAACATCATGATGCAGTTGTTGGCCATTTGCCCCACGCTGATGACTCTGTCGCTGGGGATTTTGAACTTCGGGAAGGTCGCGGCGGCGCCCGCCAGGCTCGGCACCGGCAGATCGTACGGCTTGCCGGTCAGCTCGCTCTTCATGGGCGTCTGCACGGTTCCGCCGGTGGTACCCCCACCGGGGTGACAGGAGTTGCAGGTCTGTCCGTTGGCTCCCAGCTTGGGATCGTTGAACAGGGCCTTGCCCCTCTCGGCGGCCGCTTTCTGCTTGGACATCATGGCCTTCGGGAGCTTCTTCATCATCGCGTTCTTCGAGCCCATGTACTTGTCCATGTTCTTCATGGCGCCGTTTTTCATCATCTTCATGTCCTTCTTGCTCAGCGCCTTGCCCATCTTCACCTTCCCCTGGCCGGCGTAGCCGACCAGGACTCCCGCCACCAACAGAGCCATCCCCACGCCCAAGAACCGTTTCATGGCCTGCACTCCTGTGAGCTGGCCTCGCCGTCCACAGGAGGCGACGAGTCCGTCCATCGAGCGCGCTACGCGCCTTTTTCGGGGCCAATGTCGGGCGGATCACCTCCACCCCCGGCGCGCGGCTTCCCCTTCAAAACCTAACTACAACAACCGAGCGACACCGAGGTATTCCATGATCGACGCGTCGAGAGAGCCCAGCCCGAATCCCCCGTCTCCGCGTGGATAGGTCCCGTCGATCGGGGCGTCCCGGCTCGCCCGCGCCCCTCTGCTCATCCCGACCACGGCGGTCGGCGCCCGCGACAACCGGTGAACTCAAGCAACGTCCCCGCCGGACCATGTTGAACAAGGCGTCCCTATCCATCCCCGTCGTGGAGCGGGGGTGATCGTCCGGAGCGGATGCGCGCCGCCACCGCCTCGCGCCTGCCGGACGAGAGCCCGGGACCTCCCTCGAACAGGGTTTTCGGCGCATGACCCTCTCATCTCGGGAGGGCCCCTCGGCGTGAGGGTTGCATTCAAGGAGGGATCCTCGTCTATCATGGACAGCCATGAGGCAAGAACGCTTGCGATGTTCCCTGATGCTGATCGCCCTGGTGGGTGGGCTCGGCGCGGCTGACTACCGGGCGAGCTCGATCCAGGCCGAGGCCCTCAAGACAACCTCCGCGTGGGACAGGCTCCGGCCGCTGACCGACAGGATAGGAGCACGATTGACCGGGTCACAGGCCAAGAAGCGAGCCGAAGCCTGGGCCAAGTCGGAGTTCGAGAAGGACGGCATCACGGTGCGGCTCGAGCCGGTCACCGTGGCGGTCTGGGTCCGGGGCGAAGAGAGCGCGCGGATGCTCGCGCCGTCTTCCCAGCCGGTCGTCATCCTGGGACTGGGTGGAACGGTCGGCACCCCCCCCGGCGGCATCACGGCTCCCGTGGTGGTGGTCGCATCCTCCGAGCAGTTGAGCGCCCTGGGGGAAGACGGGGTCAGCGGCAAGATCATCCTTTACGATAACCCGTTCGTGCGCACGGGCGACGAGGGGCACGATTACCGCGAAGCCGTGAAGTACCGCGCCCGCGGCGCCTCCGACGCCGCGCGCCTCGGGGCGGTGGCCGCCCTGGTCCGATCTGTCGCCACGGCCAGCCTGAGGACCCCTCACACGGGGGCCCTGCGCTACGCCGAGGACGCTCCGAGGATCCCCGCCGCCGCCGTCACGATCGAGGACGCCGCGCTGATCCACCGGCTCGTGGACGCCGGCCACGAGGTCCGCCTTCACCTCTCGCTGGGCGCCCACACCGAGCCCGACACCCAGGAATCGAACGTTGTCGCCGAGATCCGCGGTGGCGAGCGACCCGATGAGGTCGTCGTGATCGGCGCTCACCTGGATTCCTGGGATGTCGGGGAAGGAGCTATCGACGATGGTTCAGGATGCGCGATGGTCATGGAAACCATGCGACTCATCGCCAGCGGCCCGCCCCCGCGCCGCACGGTCCGGGCCGTCCTCTATGCCAACGAGGAGAACGGCCTGCGCGGCGGACGCGCCTACCGGGACGCCCACGAGAAGGAGTTGCCTCATCATGTCGCCGCCCTCGAGGCCGACTCGGGCGCCGGGCGGGCGATCGGTCTTTCCCTGAAAGCGGGCGAGGGGGGCCTGCC
>JBHHZN010000295.1:0-2809 GCA_046758155.1 Acidobacteriota bacterium
CCGGGTGCAGGAAGCGATTGCCAAGTTCATGGCGCGTGGCAACAGCGGTACGCAAGTCACGGCCCCATCCCCCGACGCCGGGACGGGCCACGGCGTGCAGTCGCGTCCCGTTGCCCCATCCATGCCGGCGATGTCCCCTCAATCCCGCCCCGCCGCAGCCGGGCCCAAGGCCGCCGGGGAAGGGGCACGGCGATGATCGGCAACATCATCGAATGGTGTATCCGCAACAAGTTTTTCGTGATCCTGGTGACTCTTGCGGTCATCGCCGGCGGCATCATCTCGATGATGACAATTCCACTCGACGCCATTCCCGATCTCTCGGACGTGCAGGTCATCATCTTCACGTCGTTCGAGGGGCAGGCTCCCCAGGTTGTCGAGGACCAGATCACCTATCCGCTCACGACGAAGATGCTCGCCGTCCCCTATGCGAAGGTTGTCCGCGGGTACTCCTTCTTTGGTTTTTCATTCGTGTACATCATCTTCGAGGATGGGACCGATCTCTACTGGGCGCGCAGCCGGGTTCTGGAGTACCTCTCCGGGATCCAGAGCCAGTTGCCCAGGGCTGCTCGCACTGAACTCGGTCCGGATGCCACCGGTGTGGGATGGGTCTATGAATACGTCCTGCGGTCCAAGAATCACTCCCTCCAGGAACTTCGCTCCATTCAGGACTGGTATCTCCGCTACGAACTGACCAGCGTCGAGGGGGTCTCGGAGGTTGCGAGCATCGGCGGGTATGTGAAGCAGTACCAGGTCACGGTGGACCCGGTCAAGCTGCGTGGATACAACATTCCGCTCTCGAGAGTCCGCACGGCGATCCAGCGAAGCAATAACGATGTGGGCGGTCGCCTCATCGAGATGGCAGAAACCGAATTCATGGTTCGCGGACTCGGATACTTCGAGAAGGTCGCGGATGTGGAGAACGTGCCGGTCGGCGTCAGCGCCACGGGCACGCCGGTTCTTCTGAAGGATATCGCCGAGGTCGGCCTCGGACCGGAACTGCGCCGCGGCCTGGCGGAACTGAACGGTGAGGGCGAAGTCGTGGGGGGTGTGGTCGTGATGCGACTCGGCGAGAATGCCCTGGCAACCATCGAACGGGTGAAGAAGAAACTGGTGGACCTGCAGGCAGGACTTCCCGACGGCGTGGAGATCGATCCCGTCTACGATCGCTCCAATCTCATCCGCAAGGCGGTGGGCGTTCTGCAGTCGAAGCTCACCGAGGAGATGCTGGTGGTCGCCCTGGTCTGCCTCGTCTTCCTGCTCCACTTCCGGAGCGCGTTCGTTGCCATCTTCACGCTTCCAGTCGGGATACTCATGGCGTTCACCGTCATGAGACTTCTGGGCATCAACGCCAACATCATGTCCCTCGGCGGCATCGCGATCGCCATCGGAGTCATGGTCGACGCCAGCGTCGTGCTCGTGGAGAATGCCCACAAGCATCTCGAGCGGGCGCGGGAGAGCGGCAAGCCGTTCGATCGAGACACGGTGCTCATCGAGGCGGCGCGGGAGGTTGGCCCGGCGCTGTTCTTCAGCCTGGTCATCATCACGCTGTCCTTCCTGCCGGTGTTCACGCTCCAGGCTCAGGAGGGGAGACTCTTCCGTCCTCTGGCCTTCACCAAGACGTTCGCCATGGCCTCGGCGGCGTTGCTCGCGATCACCGTCATTCCGGTGCTCATGTCGTTGCTGGTGCGCGGCCGGATCCGGCGAGAAGAGCAGAATCCGATCAACAAGCTCTTCATCCGGGTTTACGATCCCTTCATTCATTTCGTCCTGCGCTTTCCGAAGCTGGTGATCGGCCTCGCCATCATCGCGACGGTGCTGACCTGGGTTCCCTATTCGCGGATCGGAGGCGAGTTCATTCCTCCCCTTTACGAGGGGGACTTCCTCTGGATGCCGACGACCGATCCGGGGATCTCCATCACCAAGGCGAAGGAGGTGATCCAGCAAACCAACAAGATCATCAAGCAGTTCCCCGAGGTGCATCATTCGTTCGGCAAGATCGGGCGAGCCGAGACGTCGACCGATCCCGCACCGCTGTCGATGGTCGAGACCACGATCATGCTGAAACCGGCCGAGGAATGGCCGCAGAAGAAGATTCCACGCTTCTACTCGAGCTGGCACCTGCCCACGCGGGTGCGTGGCTGGCTTCATCATCTCTGGCCGGAATCGGCGCCTGCGAGAACACCGGCGGAGCTGGATCGGGCCATCAATGACGCGATCAAGTTCCCGGGGCTCACCAACGCGAGCATGGGTGGTCCGATCAAGACCCGTCTGGACATGCTCACGACAGGTATCCGGTCCCCGGTGGGGATCAAGATCGCCGGTCCGGATCTCGTGGTCCTGCAAAGGATTGCCCAGAGCGTGGCGCAGGTTGTCGAGCAGCAGCCGGGAACGCTGTCGGCATATCCCGACAAGTCGTTCGGGGGCAACTACCTGGACTTCGCCATCGATCGGCAGGCGGCCGCGCGGTACGGACTCACCGTCGGGGATATCCAGGACGTGATCATGTCGGCCATCGGCGGCATGAACATCACACAGACGGTTGAAGGGCTGGAACGGTACCCGGTGAACCTGCGCTACCAGCAGGAACTGCGCGACGATCCCGACAAGCTCAAGCAGGTGCTCATCCCGACGCCTCGAGGTGAACACATCCCTCTCGGTCAGGTCGCCTCGCTTCAGATTCGCAAGGGCCCGCCATCGATCAAGAGTGAAAACGCCCGCCTCAACGCCTGGATCCAGGTCAGCATCCGCGAGGATGAGGTCGACATGGCGACCTATGTGAAGCGCGCCCGAAAGGCTGTTGACGAGCAGG
>JBHHZN010000296.1:0-2781 GCA_046758155.1 Acidobacteriota bacterium
GGCGGCGGGCGCTTTCTTGGCCGGTTGCTCGTGTTCGGCCATCAGCGGCAGGTGGGTTCCCTGGGCGAACAGCTCGATCGCCTTCTGGATCTGGTTGTCCCGCTCCGCCAGAACTCTCAACCGCGCCTGCATCCCGAGGTGATAGGCCAGGATCTCCGCCTTGATGGCGAGCTTGATGTAGGCCAGATTCTTCTGAATCTGATCCTCCTCGAACGCGATCTCTTTCCCCCGCAGGAATTTCTTGAACTCGTCCAGGATGTCGGGAGTGATCTCGAACGTGTCCGGGTCGGGTGGTTCAGGATGATTCGTGATATGCACGACGGAAAAATCGAAGAAGGCCATCTTGCGCTCGAGCATATCGACGAACTTGTCCGGCTCGTCCAGCTCGACCACGACATCGGGAGAGATCCCTCCTCCTCCGCGCACCGTCCTGCCGGAATCGGTGAATCGCGTCTGCCGTTGATCCTCCGGGGCGATGTTCTTCCCCGAGACGTAATCCTCGAAGGACCTGTAATCCCTCTGGATCAACCGCCCGCTCGGCGTGTAGTACTTGGCCGTCGTGAGCGCGAGGCCTGTTCTCATGCTGAGCGGGTAAACCGTCTGGACGAGGCCTTTGCCCCACGTCGTCGTGCCGACGACCAGGGCACGATCATGGTCCTGCATGGCTCCGGAGACGATCTCCGAGGCGCTCGCGCTGCCCTTGTTGACCAGGATGATGAGCGGCATGGTGAACTTCTCGGTGCGGCTCACGGCATGGTACTCGCGGTCCGACTCCCTCTTGAGCCGGCCCTTGGTATAGACGATCATCGCATCGCGCTTGAGGAAGCGATCCGAGACGCGCACCGCCTGCTCGAGCAAGCCGCCGGGGTTCCATCGAAGGTCGAGGATCAACTTCTTCATTCCCTGGACCTTCAACTTGTGCAGCTTCTCCTTCAGCTCGGAGTCGGTCGTCTGCGTGAAGTTCTTGATCCGCACGTAACCGATGGAGGGCCGGATCAAGAAGGCCGAGGGGATGCTGACCGTGGGGATGTCGTCGCGGACCAGCGTGAATTCCAGTGGCTGGTCGTATCCTTCACGTTGTATGGTGATGGTGACTTTCGTTCCCTTCGGCCCGCGCAGCTTGTTGAGCGCGTCATCGATGCTGATGCCGTGCGTGCTCTCGCCCTCGATCTCGGCGATGTGGTCTCCGGCGCGTATGCCGGCGCGGAACGCTGGGGTACCGTCGATCGGGCTGATGACGGTCAGTTGCTTGTCCTCACCCTTCATCGAGATGACGATGCCGAGTCCCGAGAACGAGCCCTTCTGTTCTTCCCGCATCTCTCGATACGTCTTGGCGTCGAGGAAGGTGGAGTGCGGATCCAGGGTCGACAGCATTCCGCGGATGGCGCCGTGTATGAGCTTTTTTGACTTGACCTCATCGATATAGTTACGCTCGATGAGATCGAGCATCTGTGTGAAGGTCCTGAGCGAGACGTCGGCGCTGTCGGATGGGGCGGCGGTGATCGGAGAACTCCCCCGGACACCTAACACCAGGAGCAAAGCCACCAGGGCGAGGCCGGAGTAGGCAAGACGACGTTTCAATCGCGCCTCCATACCATGCGAGATGCCGGGAGTCACCACGGAATATACTACGCGGTACCTGGGCTGTCGAGGAAAGGGGCGAAATCGCCCTCATTCGGCCTCCAGGAGGCCGGATTCACGGCAAATGGGATGAAGGCGTCATGTTTGGTCCGTTAGGGGGATTCGAGATTCTCGTGCTGGCGGCGATCGGTCTTCTGGTCTTCGGACCCCGCCGGCTCCCCGAAATAGGCAGAACGCTGGGCAAGGCGATGCTCGAGTTCCGAAAAGCGGCCTCCGATCTCCGCAATTCCATCGAGCGTGAGATCGATCTGGACGAGCTCAAGAAGACGACCCACACGATCCACCAGGAAGTGCGCGAGCAGGCCAAAGCGCTCGATCCGATGGGACCGGCGGATCTCGGGAAGGCGGTGGGGGAGAAGAAGGAGGACGAAGGGACGGGCGGTGGCGGCAAGAGGGACTGATCCGGACAGGATGTCGTTTCTCGAGCATCTGGAGGAACTCCGGTCGCGGCTGTTGCGCAGTCTGCTCGCTCTGGTGGTCGGTTTCTTCCTGGCATGGCCGGTCTCGGGCCGCATCTACGAGTTTCTGGTCGTTCCCGTGAAGGCCAGCCTCCCGCCCGGAGAGAAGCTGGCGTACACGGGGATCTCGGATCCCTTTCTCCTTTACACGAAGCTGTCGGTGTTCGCGGCGATCTTCCTGGCCTTTCCGTACGTCCTCCTCCAGTTCTGGCTCTTCGTCGCGCCGGGGCTTTACCCGCGGGAGAGGAAATGGGTGATCCCCTTCGTCACGGTCGCGTCCATCTTCTTCTTCATGGGAGCGGCCTTCGCCTACGTGGTGGTCGTCCCGTATGCGTGCCGGTATTTCATCACGCTGGGAGTCGAGGCGGGTTTTCGGCCCGTCATCACGATCCGCGAGGTGTTCTCCTTCCTCTTGCAGCTCATCCTCGCTTGCGGGGGGATCTTCGAGTTGCCGGTGGTCGTCTTCTTTCTCACCCGCATCGGCCTGCTCACGCCGGCCTTCCTCTGGCATTACTTCGGTTACGCGTTCTTCGTCGTGTGGGCCCTGGCGGCCTTCATGACTCCTCCCGACGTCATCTCCATGGCGATGGTGGCCGTGCCCATGACGCTGCTGTACTTGCTGAGCATCCTCATTTCCTGGGTGTTCATGCCCAGGAAATAGGAGCCTGCGAGCAGGCACCGG
>JBHHZN010000297.1:0-2763 GCA_046758155.1 Acidobacteriota bacterium
GGGTTCCGGAAACTCAACCCAGGATGGGCGGATGGCATTTTCGGGAAGCACAGGAGGCGGGCCACCGCCGGGAGGTTTCCGGTGCGCACCGCTGGTATACTGGCGCGGTCATGTCAACGACTCCTGGTTCCCGGAGGGCTGAGGTCGGCGGCATCGCCATCGGTGCTGGCCGTCCATTGACGCTGATCGCGGGTCCCTGCGTCATCGAGGACGACGATCTCATGATGCGCACGGCCGAGACGCTCGTGCGGATCACGCGCAAGCTCGTCCTGCCGTTGATATTCAAGTCGTCTTACGAGAAAGACAACCGCTCGACGGCGGAGTTTTACCGGGGTCCGGGCCTCGAGAAGGGGCTGGACATCCTCGGCCGGATCAGAAAGAGCTTCGGCGTGCCCGTGACCTCGGACGTGCACCGGGAGTCGGATGTGGCCGCGGTCGCCGAGGTGCTCGATCTGATCCAGATCCCCGCCTACCTGTGCCAGCAGACGAGCCTGGTGCTGGCGGCGGGTCGTTCCGGCCGTCCGGTCAACGTCAAGAAGGGGCAGTTCCTGGCGCCGCACAACATGAAAAGCGCCGTCGGCAAGCTACAGTCGGTCGGATGCAAAGACATCCTGGTGACCGAGCGGGGTAGCGCGTTCGGTTACAATCGGCTCGTGAACGATTTCACCGCGGTTCCGGTCATGCGAGAGCTGGGGTGTCCGGTTGTCTACGATGCCACGCACAGCGTGCGCCTGTACGGAACGCCCAGCAAGGACCCTCGCGGCGGCGAGCCGCAGTTCATCCCGTTTCTGGCGCGCGCGGGCGTGGCGGCCGGCTGCGACGTCCTCTTCATGGAGACGCATCCCGATCCTCGCTCGGCGCGGTGCGATGCGGCGAGCCAGTTTCCCCTGGACCGCATGGAATGGATGCTCTCGCAGGCGAAAAAGCTGTCGGAAGTCGTCCGCGAGGCAGAGGCATCCCCGGCGGAGTCGGGATGACGGCCGGTTCCCACAAGATCGATCCGATCAGGTTTGTGCTGCTCGACGTGGACGGTGTGTTGACCGACGGCGGCATCATCTACGGGGGAGACGACGCCGCCGGCATCGAGTTGAAACGGTTCGACATCCAGGATGGCATGGGCATCACGATGGCCGTTAAGGCCGGTCTGGCCGTCGGGATCCTGACGGGTCGCTCGTCGCCGATGGTCGAGCGGCGCGCCGCCGAGCTGGGGATCGCGGTGGTCAAGCAGGGGTTCAGGCGCAAGCTCGAGGGGTTCAGCCAGGTCCTCGAGGAGGAGGGACTCGAGGCGCGTCAGGTCGCTTACATGGGAGACGATGTCCAGGATCTTCCCGTCCTGTGGCGTGCGGGGTTCTCGGCGGCGCCCGCCGGCGCGGTGGCCGTGGTGAAAAGCGAGGTCGATTACGTCTGTCGGGCGGCGGGCGGCCGGGGGGCCGTCCGGGAGTTCATCGATCTTCTTCTGGAGGAGAAGGGTCTCAAGGCGGAGGTGATCGCTTCCGTGACGGGGAAAAAGCCATGAAGATTTTCATCGATTCGGCCGATGTGGCCGAGATCCGCCAGGCCGCCTCGATGGGTCTCGTCGATGGGGTCACGACGAACCCGACGCTCATCGCGCGGGCCGGCGTGGAGCTGGAGGAGACGATCCGCGCCATCGCGGATCTGGTGGACGGTCCGGTCAATGCCGAGGTGACGACCACCGAGGCCGATACGATCGTGGCCGAGGGGCGTCGGTTCGCCTCCTGGGGAGGCAATGTCCACGTTAAGATCCCGCTGAACCGGGAGGGGTTGGTGGCCTGCCGGGCTCTGTCGCAGGAGGGGATCCTCACGACGATGACGCTCGTGTTTTCCCCGAGTCAGGCGATCCTGGCCGCGCGGGCGGGGGCGACCTGGATCTGTCCGTTCGTCGGGAGGCTCGACGACGTCTCCTTCGATGGGATCGATCTCATCCGGACGATCGCGCAGGTGTACGAGGCCGATGCCGACGCGAGCACGCGGATCCTGGCCGCGTCCGTGCGCGGGCCGGTGCACGTGGTCGAGGCGGCGCTGGCGGGCGCCGATGCGGTGACGGTGCCGTTCGGCGTCATCGAGAAGATGATGAAACATCCCCTGACGGACCGGGGCATCCGGAAGTTTCTCCAGGATGCGGGCAAGGTCGGTTGACCCGTCACGGGTCCCGGATCTTCCCCGCGTGCCCGTGGCCGGCTGCCGGGTGGCCAGCCGCCAGGGGGCATCCCCAGGGGAGAAAGCCGCGGGCCCGGAATCGGTGTTCATTTTCCGGTGGAAAGGGCTCGTGCGTCGCGGTAGGTTGCGGGCATGATCGGGTCGAATCTTCCGGCCGTGACCGAGATGTACGAAGCGCTCGTGGCGCGTGACGCCGGCTACGAGGGGATCTTCTTCGTGGGCGTGAAGACCACCGGGGTTTTCTGTCGGCCCACCTGCGCGGCGCGCAAGCCTCGGGCGGAAAATGTGGAGTTCTTCGCTTCGAGCGCGGATGCCCTGGCCGCGGGGTACAGGCCGTGCAAGCGATGCCGACCGCTGGAGCTGAACGGACGAGTCCCCGACTGGCTGCGGTCGTTGCTCGACAGGGTCGAGCGGGATCCCTGCAGGCGCTGGAAGGACGCCGAGCTGCGGGCTCTCGGCGTGGATCCCGTCCGTGTGCGGCGCTGGTTCAAGGCGAACCACGGCATCACTTTTCAGGGGTATCGGCGCGCGCGCCGGCTGGGCCTTGCCTTGCGATTCATCAGGGAGGGAACGAATCCGACCGAC
>JBHHZN010000298.1:0-2737 GCA_046758155.1 Acidobacteriota bacterium
TGACCAGGCCGATCTGACCCACCCGCATCGAGGCATGCAGATCCTTGAGAAACTGGATGGTTTGCGTCCCCACGTCGTAGACCATCCCGGTCGCGCTGCCCTCCACCAGGCCTCGGGTGAATGTGACTGGCTGATTGGTGCGCGCCTTCCCCTCGTTCTCGAGATAGATCAACGCCTGGGTCTTCAGGGTCATCTCACCGGCCCCGTGCAACGTCACGCCGCCTTGCAGAACCCACGACCCGATGCCGTCAAAAAGAGCGGAACGAGCCGCCGCCTGCTCCGCTCCGCCGTGGGGTTCCTGCGCGTCGGGCTCCAGCCCCGAGGAGAGCGCGCGGGAGGCTTCCACGACCGTTTCCTGTCCCTGCGCGTCGAAGAGGCGGAAAGTCGCGCTGGTCAGGTCGAGATCACCTCCCGGATAGGTCTTCGATTCGGCCGCCTGGAGCAGCAGGGTCGGAAGCCCTCCGCGCGTGCGCAGGATCTCGACATGCGTCGAGCGTTGCGTCACGGTCCGCGTGGTTTCCGGCGCTTTCAGGTCCTCCAGGGAAGGCAGATCGAGGCCCGCCGAGGGGTAGGTGAAGATGAGAACACCGACGAAGGCCGCCAGGGCTGTGAGCCCCGCCAGCAGTATCCATCTGAGGCTCCGTACCAGGCTCATCGGATCTCTCGGCTCGGTTGGTCCTGCCTAGCACCCGCGGAATCGTGCCTTTCTTTTCTGGACGAAGGCGGCCGTGCCCTCTTTGAAGTCCTCCGTCGTGGCGATCAGCCCGAACAACGTCGCTTCCAGGAAGAAACCTTCCTCGATGGGCATCTCCATGCCCTCGTTGACCGCCTCGATGGCGCTCCTGATGGCGATCGGGCCCCGGGCGGCGATCGTTCGGGCCAGGGCGAAAGCCTCCTCGACCGCCTGCCCTTCGGGAACGACGCGGTTAACAAGGCCGATACGATGCGCCTCCCCCGCATGGATCATCTCGCCGGAGAGGATCAGCTCCAGAGCGCGTCCCTTGCCGACGAGTCTGGCGAGACGCTGTGTCCCACCGAAACCGGGGATGATTCCGAGCGTGACCTCCGGGAGACCCAGCTTCGCGTTTTCCGAGGCGATCCGCAGGTTGCAGGCAAGAGCGAGCTCACACCCCCCGCCGAGGGCGAACCCGTTGATCGCGGCGATGACGACCTTTCCCAACGACTCGATCCGCGAGAGGATCTCCTGTCCGTAGATCGCGTAGTCCTTCCCTCCCAGGGGAGTCTGCTCGGCCAATTCGCTGATATCGGCGCCGGCGACGAACGCCTTGGGGCCGGCCCCCGTGATGACGACGCCCAGGACATCCGGATCGGTGCGCGCGGTCTCGGTGATGCGATCGAGCTCCTTGAGGGTCCGGCGATTCAGCGCGTTGAGTTTCTCGGGGCGGTTGATGGTGACCAGCGCGATGCGATCGCGCACCTCGTAGAGGATGTTTTCGAGCTCCATCAAACACCTCCCACGAGGAAGTCATTCGCCACCGGTTTCTCCCCCGAGTAATCGTAGAACCCCTTGCCGCTCTTTCGCCCGTGAAATCCGGCCAGCACCATCCTCTTCAGCAGCGGCGGGCTGGCGAAGCGCGGCTGCCGGAATTCCTCGAAAAACACGTTGGCGATGTGGTGCGTTGTGTCCAGACCGACGAGATCCAGCAATGTGAACGGTCCCATGGGGTATCCACACCCGAGTTTCATCGCCTGGTCGATGTCCCGGATCGAACCCACTCCTTCTTCCAGGGCTCGGACAGCGTCCAGGATGTAGGGAACCAGCAGGCGGTTGACGATGAACCCTGTTCTGTCCGTCGTCTGTGTCGCGACCTTGCCGAGCCGGGCGACGAAATCGAGGGCATCCTTCAGGACCGATGCATCCGTCATGATGGTCCTGACGACCTCCACGAGATTCATCAGGGGCACGGGATTGAAGAAGTGCAGGCCGATGAAACGCTCGGGCCGTTTCGTCAGCGCCGCCAGCTCCGTGATCGACAGGGAGGATGTATTGGACGCGAAGATCGCGTCCTTCTTGCAGAGGCCGTCGAGTTGCTGCAGGATGTCCCTCTTGGCGCCCAGATTCTCGATCACGGCCTCGACGATCAGGTCGCAGTCTGCCAGGTCCTCGGCACGCGTCGTTCCTCGCAGCTTGGCAAGGGTGGTCTCGCGCACCTCCCCGCTTATCTTGCCGCGTTCGACGCCCCTCTTCAGGAAGCGGTCGATGGTGGCGAATCCCTTGTCGACCCGTTCCTGGGACACCTCCAGAACCGCGGTCTCGAACCCCGATTGAGCGCAACCCTGGGCGATCCCGGATCCCATCAATCCGCAACCCAGAACACCCACCCTCGTGATTCCCATCGGAAGCCCTCCGAGCGTTGACGTATCAGTTGTGAGATTCGACGATCAGGGCGATTCCCTGTCCGCCCCCGATGCAGGCGGATGCCACCCCGTAACGTGCCTTCCGGCGCCGAAGTTCCAGCAGGAGGGTCAGAATGAGCCTCGTGCCCGTGGCGCCCAGCGGATGACCCAGGGCGATCGCGCCGCCGTTGACGTTCACCCGCTCGCGATCCAGGCCAAGCTCCCTCTCCACCGCCAGATACTGCGCCGCGAACGCCTCGTTGATCTCGATGAGGTCCATGTCGCCAATCTGGAGGCCCGCCTTCTCGAGCGCCCCGCGGATGGAGGGGACCGGCCCGAGACCCATGACGCGTGGCTCCACCCCCGCGTAATCCCAGGC
>JBHHZN010000299.1:0-2667 GCA_046758155.1 Acidobacteriota bacterium
CCCGCAGATGCCACCAGGTCGGGTCGCCGCTGGAGAGTTTCACGATTCCGGAGCCGAGCATCAGGCGGAACACGAGCCAGCTCACCAGAGAGCGAGCCAGCCTGCCCGGAGGCACGTTGCGGCCGGCGCCGGTACGCCACGAGAGCGGCGCCATGAAGATCGACAGGAAACCGGCTTCCAGCAGGAGGTAATCCCACTGGAAGTTCAGAAATGTCCCGCTGACCGTCGCCAGCGATAGATACAGCGCCCAGCAAAGGCCCAGGCCGAGCAGGGGAACCAACCCCAGACTCACGAGCAACGAGCTGAGCACACCCGCCGCGCACAGAAGATGAAGGAAGGTGTCATCCGGGCTGATCCACGCGAGTGTCGGGATCCGCCAGAACCGCGCCAGGCCGAGCTGCGCGCGCGCGGCGTCGAGGTACGACGCAAAGGGGAGGATCCCCCGGTTGCCGATCAAGCCGTCGATCTGCAGCCAGAGCGAGACGAACGCCAGCAGATACACCGCCCCGAGCAGACGCAGGTAAAGAGCGCTCGAGCGCGCGTAGGTCGGCGGGGCGGGATGGGTTCCCCACAACAGGCGAGTCCACCGCGAAGCAGCCTGCCGGTGCTCGGCCACGAAACGGTAGAGCGTCTCGGCCGTCGCGCGGAACCATGCGGCCTTCTCGTAAAGAGCCAGGATCCACGTCCCCCGCCGGCCCATCGCCCGGGATCGCAGGACGGCCTCCGCTCCCGTGCGGACAGAGCCATCCGGAAGGACGAGAACGACAGTGCGATCGTAGATCTCAACGGGAATCTCCCGGAAGTGACCGGCGACTTGCCGGCTCTCAGCGTAATCGACGGCGTCGAGAGTATGAGCGCGCCAGCGTTCGATCCAGAGACGGCAGAACGTGCATTCGCCGTCGAAGATGAGGAGCGGTTTCGACGGCGGCGCGGAAACCGTCATCCGGGGTTCGGGGGGCGGGGTGGCCATGGCGCATATGCTAGTTTATGCGGCTATGGGCCTGAAATCGCGCATCGCTCGCGCCGGGTGGATCGGTGCGCCCTCAACGGAGGGAGGACCTCGCTGGGCTGTACTCAAGCTGGCCGCTCCTCTGGTCCTTTCGTTCTGGATGCGGTCGTTGTTCTCGCTCGTCGACACGGTCTATGCCGCCATGCTGGGCGATGCCGCGGTGGCGGCCGTGGGGCTGGCCATCCCCCTCGAGTTCCTGATGATCGCCTTCTGGGTCGGGTTGTCGACCGGTCTGACCTCAACTCTCTCACGGGCCATCGGGGCCGGCGAGGACAGGAAAGTCGAACAGTGCCTGCGTGCGGGCAGGCGGATCGTCGGATCGCTGATCCCGCTGTTCCTGATCCTCGGGATCGGCGTCTTCTTCGGGGCGCAGAGCCTGGGCCTCGACGAGCGAGTGGCGCGCCAGTTCGCGATCTACGGCGGGGTCCTGGTGGCCGGATCGGCCATTTCATCCTTCTGGTCGGTGATCCCCGATTCGGTGGTCAAGGCCCACCATGACACCCGCTCGACCATGTGGGCCGGGATCTGGTCCAATGTCATCAATCTCGTCCTGAACACAGTTTTCCTCTTCGTGTTCCACTGGGGTGTTTTCGGGATCGCGCTGTCGACGGTCCTGGGACGGTTCGGGGGACTCGCGTACGCGATGAAGCGGGCCGGAGCTCTCGAAGCGGAACGCAAGGCGACGAAGTCGGCCTTCCGTCCGGAGAGGGAAGCGAGGCCCCTGAAGGCGATCCTTTCCCTCGCTGTGCCCTCGGCGATGACGTACGTGCTGATGGCGATGGAGTCATCGCTCGTCAACGGATTGCTGGCGACACTCGACCATGCCACGGAGGCGATCGCCGCCTATTCGATTTACTTCCGGGTGGTGCTCTTCTGCCTCATGCCGATTATAGCGACGTCGGTGGCGATGCTTCCCTACGTGGCCCGCCGGTTCGGGCGCAACGATCCCACCGGCATCCGTCACGGCCTCAACGAGGCGATGCTGGCGTCCGCCGGCTACTGTGTTTTCCTCGTCGCCCCGACCATGGGGTTTGCCGCGCCGTTCGTGGCGCGGGCGCTGGCGGAGTCCGCCGTGACGGCGCAGTTCACGATGCAGGCGCTGTGGGCGGTGCCGGTGGCCTGCCTGGCGGGCATGCCGTTCTTTCTGGTCCGGCCGACGTTCGAGGGGATGCAGCGCGGCCGCCCCGGCTTGGCGATGGCCTTGCTGCGATACGTCCTGCTGACGGTGCCCCTGGCGTACGGCGGGGCGCGGGCGGCGGTGGTCTGGGGGCTGTCCTCCTTCATGGGGTTGCTGGCGGGGTTGATCGCGGCCGCGGCGGTCACATCGGGGATCGCGCTCGTCTGGGCCCGGGTGGTCCTGAGAGGGCTGGGTCCGGCTGCTGCGGGCAGCACCGCGGAGGTGGTCTCCCGGGCGTCCGAGGTCGAGGAGCCGATGAGGGCACCCTGAGTGCGAGCCCCTCACAGACGGCCCGGGATCAGTCGGGCCAGGAGGTGGAAGGTCCGTTCGGGGATGTCGGGCTTTCCTTTGGCAACCCTGTGCCGGAGCGTCTCCAACAAGGCGCGGGCATCCGATGGCGTATCGATATCGCGCCAGACCGGCAGTTCGTGGTGGTCGATCTTGGCGTCGCGGATCCGGCGGCGCGTGATGGCCAGCACGC
>JBHHZN010000300.1:0-2666 GCA_046758155.1 Acidobacteriota bacterium
GGGCACTGGGGATCACGCCGGAGGTCTGGAGCGTCCTGGCCGTGCCTCGACCGGACTCGCCCGGCTTGATGATGACCACGACCCTGGAGCGCGTGAACCCTTTGTACTCGGCATTGGCCTGCCAGACCAACACGCCGGCGGCCAGGATGCCCAGCGCCACGGCCCCCGCTACAAGAGCACCGGGGCTGAGTTTCACGTTCCCGCCTCCGACCGGCTGTCGAGATAACTCTGGAGGATGATCGCCGCGGCGACCTGGTCGATCCGCTCCCGCCGGCGACGGCGACTCGTACCTGATTCCAGGAGGGCGCGCTCCGCCTGGACCGTCGTGAGCCGTTCGTCCCATGTCCTGATCGGATGCCGGATGACATGGCGCATCTGTTCCACGAACCCGAGCGTCGCCTCGGCGGCCGGCCCGATGTCGCCCGCCATGCGAAGCGGTAGGCCGACCACGATCTCCACCACCTCATGATCGTTCGCCAGCCGGGCGAGGGCCCGCAGATCACGCTTCAGGCTGGTCCGCCCGATCGTCTTGAAAGGTTGCGCGGTGATCTTCAACTCGTCGCTCAGCGCGACTCCGAGGTGCACCTCACCTACGTCCACTGCCATGATCCGGGCCATAGTCATCCCCGTCCTGGATTATCGTGCCCTCCTTCCATGGTGTCAAGAAAACCGGGACTCAGTGCTTGATCTGGTCCCAGTATTTGAAGAAGACGAAATCCGGACTGTTCTCCTTCGTATGGCAGGTAAAACACTTTCGGGGAGGGACGTTTCCGTAGGGTTGCTGAGGGTCGTTGATGTGCGCGGCTCCATGACCATGGCAGGCTTCGCACTGCACGTCGATCAGTCCCGGCGTCTGCCGTGCGTTGAGGAAGCCGAAAGGCTTCCGGAAGCCCGTGGTATGGCAACCGACACATTCCACGTTGAAATCCTGATTCGCCTCGATCAAGGTCTGAAAGGCGTGCGCATGCGCGCTTGTCTCGTAAATGCCGTACTCACGCGCATGACAGGATCTGCAGGTCGAAGCCGTTGCGAATCCTTCTTGGCCGGCCGCTGCCTCATCTTTCGGCGAGGAGGCGGCGAGTCGTTCGGCCTTCGCGCGATTGATATCGTTGACCTTCTGGATGGTGCGATCGATGAGTGCCTGGAGTTTTTCATCCGCGGGGTATCGCCGCGTGAGCCAGACATGATGCGCCTCGAGCCGGGGCCGGCCCTGCTTCTCGTCGAAGAAGACCCTGACCTCCCCCATGCGCTTTCCCTGATCCCCCGCGTAAAGCACGGGGACACCGGCCACCTCCTCGAGTCGTCCGCCGGGAGACAACCGTGGCCCGTAGTTCACCAGCGCGAGATCGACACCGGGATTGGCGTCCAACGTGTTCGTCAGATCCCTCAAACTCAGGTTCGCTAGCAGAACGACCATGTCCGCCAGCGGCCGAACGATGGGCAGCACCAGCCCCAGGGCCTCGGCGGGGCCGCGCATGATGGTCACCCGGGAACCGTCCGCCGGCCTGGCAAACGCCGAGTTGAGGGCGTCCACTCCGATGAAGGCGACCTTGGCCTCGCGCCCCGAGGCGAGAGTGTACGTGCGCAGGGCGAAGGGGGAGAAGACGGGCTCGGAAGTGTCCCGATAGATGAAGCTGGCGCTGGTCACCGGCAGGCCAGTCTCCCGGATCTTTTCCCGGAAAGAATCGATCCCCTCGGCGAGCTCCCTTTCCCCGACGTTCACGCTCGCGTAGCCGATCATCGACATGCCGTCGATCAGGTTCTGTGTCTTGACACGACCAGCCTCATCGGGATCGCCGTAAAAATTGCCGGCATCGACGAGAACCAAGGGCGTCTTGGGGTATTCTTCGTGGAATAGCTTCTCGTAGGCCGCCCGCCGGGCGAGCCCCCCTGCGGGGTTCTTGGGTCACCCGCAGGGTTCGACGTACCCGGCGACCCCCCCCGTGAAGAGCAGGGCGAGGTCCGGGGCATCCCCGGCGGCCACCAGATCATCCCCGCTCTGCCCCGGGGCGGGACGCGGCGCTTGGCGCGCCGCATGAGCCGAGACGGCGAGACCGCCGAGAACGGCCAGGCCGGCGAGACCGGCGGCCAGCTTCATGCACCTGCGTTTGAACAACATCGGGGGTGAAAGGCTCCCGCGCTTCGTAGGATTGGGTCAACTCGTTGCGAGGATTCATTATACGAGCTGGATCCCGCCCTCGCAAGGCGGCTATCATCGATGACATCTTGCAGGTGATCCGGCCGTCCCGTGGATGCGGGAGGGCTCGCTTGATGGAGGAAGGAGCAACGTGACCACCGAGGACAAATCGGGCGCTGCCGGCCGGCCGGGGAAACCGATACACTTGAAGGGCCGTATCGACGATTCGACCGCGGACGGCGTTTTCAGCAACATCGCCAGCATCATGATGAACCGCGCCGAGTTTTATGTCGACTTCGGCCGCCTCGTGCCGGGTCGCAAGGAAGTCAAGGTTCACGCCCGCATCATCATGACCCCGGCTCATGCCAAGGACCTTGCCCGCGTGCTCACCCGGAACATCGCCGAGTACGAGAAGCAATTCGGCGTCATCCCCGGTGGCACCTCGGACAACAGGAAGGTGGGATTCTGATCCGGACCCACCGCCGGCGGCTTATCCTGGCTTCCGGCTCCCCGCGTCGTGCGGTCCTCC
>JBHHZN010000301.1:0-2647 GCA_046758155.1 Acidobacteriota bacterium
GGCCCGCTACGGCCCCCGGATCGTCATCTTCATCGGCAGGCTGGTCTATTACAAGGGGCTCGATATCCTCCTGAGAGCGCTCGCCCGTGTGCCTGACGCCACGCTGCTTATCGTCGGCGAGGGCCCGAAGGAAAACTCCCTCAGGTCCCTGGCTCGTGAACTGCGGGTGATCGACCGGAGCATCTTCCTCGGCCGCCTCAGCCACCAGGAAAAGGTGGCCTGCCTGCATGCGTGCGACTTGCTGGCGCTGCCCGCGATGAATCGCGCCGAAGCGTTCGGCCAGGTTCAGGTGGAAGCTCTCGCGTGTGGCCGGCCCGTCATTTCGACGAAGATCGATTCGGGAGTCCCCTTCGTGAGCCTGGACAACGTCTGCGGTCTGACCGTCGAACCAGGCGATGCAGCCCAGCTCGCCGGGGCCATCACGACACTGCTCGATGATGATGATCTGCGCGCCCGACTGGGCCAAGCCGGCCGTCGGAGGGTCGAGGAACTGTTCTCTCGAGAAGTCATGCTGCGCGACACCATCGCTTTGTACGACGCGATGCTCGGTAATATCGAGCCGGCGGGAGCGCCGCAGGTTGTCCTGTCGAGCAACGGAGGCCGGCGATCGTGAGGCTCTCCGTGGTCGTTTCCACATACGGTCGGCGTTCCTACATCGAGCAGTGCATCGATTCGCTCCTGGCCCAGGATCGACTGCCGGATGAGATCGTCGTCATCACGCGTGTGGGAGATGACCCGACCGAGAAATACATCGACGAGTTGTTGTCGAACTACACAGGCTCAGTCGAGTTTCGCCGGGCCAGGGTCACGGAGCCGGGGGTCCTGGCCGCCAACCGCGCTGGGATGCGCCTGGTTTCGGGTGACATCGTCAGCTTCATCGATGATGACGCCACAGCGCACACCGATTGGCTCAGCCGTATCGAGAAGTGGTTCGAGGATCAGCCGGACGTCGGCGCCGTCGGCGGCCGCGATAGTCAAGAATGTGCCGGCATCGCGTCCGAGTCGACCACCAACGTGGGAAGAGTCTTATGGTACGGACGGGTCATTGGTAACCATCACAAGGTTTCCAGGGGAGCTCGCCAGGTGGATGTTCTCAAGGGTGTCAATATGAGCTTCCGGAGACATCTTATTCCAAGATTCGATGAAAACATCCTAGGTAGCGCCCACAGCTACGAGATGGATCTTTGCTTCGCGGTGCGTCATAGAGGCTACCGTGTGATTTTCGATGGCGACCTCCTGGTCGACCATTATGTAAATGCCCCCCGATACCTTGCGGGCAGCACGGATGCCAACGACAATCGGCGGGAGTATTTCATCCACCATAACCGCGTCTATGTTCTTCTGAAGAACCTCGGCTTTTGGAAAAAGCTGATTTTTCTGGGGTACACCTTCGGTTTGGAGGGGATCATCTTCCTGTACCGCCTCGTGTCTGGTTCGCACGGCATGAATCCGGATCTGCTGGGATGGATCTACCGCGGCAAGATTTCAGGACTTCGAGACTACCTCTTTCGCCACCGTCCCGCCAGTTCTAGAGCGGGAGAGTACGGAGGAACGGACTGAATGCGCCGCATCCTGTTTCTGAATCCCGGGGCCGAGATCGGTGGGGCCGAAAGGAGCCTCCTCGAGCTCCTCGGCGGTTTGCCCGAGGATCGATACGAGTCGCACCTGATGCTCCCCTGGCACGGACCCCTCATCGACGCGGCGCGCGAGGCGGGAGCCACCGTCACTGTCCATCCGTGGCCCCAGGGGATCCTGAAGGTCGGCAGGGAGTACATCCCTGCCAACAGACTCTTGGCTCTGCTCTCTCCCCTGCTGATGGCGCCCGTGGTCATCAGGCTCGCCCGCTACATGCGATCCGAACAGATCGACATGCTCCACACGAACGGAACGAAAGCACACATCATGGGCTCTCTGGCGGCTTCCCTGGCGCGCGTGCCGCTTCTGTGGCATCTGCGGGACGTTCTGGCGCCTGGAACTCTGAGTTCGATCCTCAAGGCCATGGCCCGTGTCTTCCCGACCAGGATCATCGCCAATTCGCAGGCTTCGGCGAAATCGTTGATTTCGTCCGCCACGACCGCGAAGTTCGCCGTCATCTACAACGGACTGGATCTGAGCGAGTTCGAGCCACGGCCGAGCCCCCCGGGCCTTCGCGCAAGTCTGGGAATCGGCCACGCGGACTTCGTGATAGGCACTCTCGGTGCGCTGTCTCCGCTGAAGGGCCACGAGTACCTGATCCGGGCCATGCCCGCCGTCCTGCGCGAGGCGCCCGGTGCCCGATTGCTTCTCGTGGGGGAGGAAATGTACGAAACCCTCGGCCACAGGGGACATCGCGCCTCGCTTGAACATGAAGTACAGCACCTGGGCCTGACCGACCGCGTCATCTTCACCGGACGCCGCGATGATGTCGTCGCCTTGTACAGTTGCATGGACATCGTAGTGCTGAGCTCCGTGCGGCCTGAATCGTTCGGCAGGATCCTGGTGGAGGCGATGGCCTGCGAGAGGCCCGTCATCGCGACCGATCTCGGAGGGCCACGCGAGATTATCCCCTCGCCCGACGACGGGATTCTCGTTCCGCCGGCCGATCCGGCGGCCATGGCACACGCCATCCTCTCCTTGTACCGCGGTGAGCGCCGGCGCAGGAGACTCG
>JBHHZN010000302.1:0-2609 GCA_046758155.1 Acidobacteriota bacterium
TCCCGCGGAACGCCTCGAGGTCCTGCACGCGAGCGTCGGCTCGCTCGAGAGGCTACGCGAGGGTGTCCGCACCGACTCCTGATTACCTCGCCTTGCTGAGCGCCCTCAAGGCCCATGGCGTTGACTTCATCGTGGTCGGGGGAGTCTGCGCCGTCCTGCATGGAGCGCCCATCGCGACCTTCGATCTCGACGTGGTCCACTCACGCAGCCCGGAGAACATCGATCGGCTCCTGAAAGCCCTGGGATCGCTGAAGGCCACGTCCCGATCCCATCTGGATCGGAAGATCGTACCGGGTCGCTCCCACCTGGCCTCGCCGGGACACCAGCTTCTTATGACGGCTCACGGCCCCCTGGACCTTCTCGGCAGCGTGGGCACCGGGCGTGGATACGATGAACTGCTGCCCCACACGGCCGAGCTGTACATCAAAGCGGATCTGACCGTCCGCCTGCTGCACCTGGAAACGCTGATCGCGTTGAAGGAAGAGACCGCTCACGAGAAGGACCTGGCCGTCCTCCCCCTCCTCCGCCGCACGCTGGCGGAGAGGGACAGGTCGTGAGCAGGGCAGGTTCCTGGCCACACTGAAAGGCGGGGTATCGATCAGTAATGCGCGTGATCGGAAGATGGCTGGCGGGAGCGACGGGACTTGAACCCGCGATCTCCGGCTTGACAGGCCGGCGTGTTAACCAACTACACCACGCCCCCGTATTTCGGATCGTTTTCCCTGGTGGGCAGTACTGGATTTGAACCAGTGACCCCCTGCTTGTAAGGCAGGTGCTCTCCCGCTGAGCTAACCGCCCCGTTCGCAATCTAATCGATCGGGCTTCCCCGCGGCAAGCCGGCACGGGCTCGCCCCCGGCGGCCGGGCTGAAGACCTCGAGGACACCCCGTGGTGGCATCGATCGGGAAGGCGCAGGGTACCACCCGGCCGGAGGCACTTCAACCGCCGGCCCGCCGCATCAGGCAACCCCGAACCGCGCGGAGAGTCTCTCGAGGATCCGCGCGACATGGCTGGCGCGCCAGAAGACGCGCCCGCAGGCAGGGCAGCGCGAGAATCGCTCCTGCGTCCGGAAGACGTAGGCCGGGACTTCGGATTCGACCTCGCGGCGACTCACCGGCTGCATGAGCTCATTGCAGCGCAGGCATCGACTCAGCCAGTCGTTCCGCCGAGGGATCAAGCCACATTGCTCGACAGTCTGGACGAGCTGCTCCTCGACGCGATCGCTCGCGATCAAGAGGGACTCGCCGCCGGACCGGCGCAGCGCCCGTCTTTTCACCAGCGCGGTGTCGCGCGTGAGAAGAATCCGTCCTTCACGCCAGGAACGCACGATGAGGGCGTCGTCCGAGATGTCCCGCTCGTAGGCGACATCGTATCCGAGCACGCGAAGCCATTTGGCGAGCCACCCCAGCATGCAATCGGCGATGAAACGTGATTTTTCCGCGCGTTTCAACGGCATGACGATCGCTTCGGCGCCATGGCGCCTGTGATACGATCCCTCCATGGGTGATGAGGGCGCCTTGACACTGACGGTGCTGGGCTCGGGGACCGCTGTCCCCTCCACGCGGCGCGGGCCTTCAGGGTTCCTCCTGCATGTCGGTCACGACCACCTGGTGTTCGACACCGGTCCGGGGACGATGGCCCGGCTCCTGAGAGCCGGCGTGACGCACGACCAGGTCACTCATCTTTTTTACTCGCACAACCATCTCGATCATACCGGGGAACTGGCACCCTTCCTTTTCACGAGCCGTATCCCCGCCTCCGCGCGGGCCTCACGGCTGACCATCTGCGGTTCCGCCGGCTTCATGCGGATGTTCTCCTCGCTGCTGGAAGTTTACGGAGACTGGCTCGCCGCCACCACCTATCCCCGTGAGCTCGTGACGCTGGACACCGGCGGCGCTTCGCGCCTGTCCACCGACTCCTGGTCGGTTCAGGCCTTCCCGGTCAACCACATCGAATCCTCGCTCGCCTACCGTCTCACGCACATCTCGGGGAAGACCTTCGTCTATACCGGCGACACGGATATGTGCGATGATCTGCTGCGCGTGGCCGACGGCGCGGATCTGCTGCTCATCGAGGCCTCGATGCCCGACGGGCGGAAGATCCCGAAACACCTCACGCCATCGGAGGCCGGGACGATCGCGCATCGAGCCGGCGCCCGCAAGGTGATCTTGACTCATTTCTACCCCCCGTGCGAAGACGTGGACATGCTGGAGCAAGTGCGCGACACCTTCACCGGCGAGGCCCTCCTCGCCGAGGACGGCCTCCGGGTGGAGATATGAGAGACCGTTCTCCCGGGAGGCGGCCGCACGTGCTGCTGGCCATCGCCTTCGCCGCCGCCCTGCCGACATCCACGGCGGCCCAGGTGGGCCAGGTCAACGGCACCGTGCTGGACGCCGACAGCCGGCAGTTGCCGGGCGCTTCCGTCGCTCTTATCCCCACAAGCGGGTCGACGATCTATGGCACGAGCTCCGGCCCGGACGGACGATACGCCTTCAAGGGCCTTACCTCCGACACATACAACGTCGTCATGTCCACGCCCGACGGGCGCATCGTGCGCAAGAACGGCGTCCATGTCAGGGCCCTCTTCCGGAGCATCGTGGATTTCAAGCT
>JBHHZN010000303.1:0-2585 GCA_046758155.1 Acidobacteriota bacterium
GTGAATCCTTCTCACAGGGGGGAAGGGATGATGACGGGGGCTGGGGCGGCGCCTCGCTTCAGCGGGAAGCAGGAAGCGCGCCAGGCCGTCTGGGATAGCCTGGTGGAGCAGGGGCAAGCGCGATTCCCGTTTCCGCCGCATCATCGCATCCCGAATTTCGCCGGGGCGCGGGAGGCGGCCGACCAACTGCTCGGCCTGCCGGAGTTCCAGGCGGCGCGCTGCATCAAGGTGAACCCGGACGCGCCCCAGCGGCCGGTTCGCCTCGGAGCGCTCCGGCGCGGCATCGTCGTCTACGTGCCGGCACCGCGGCTCAGGGGCGGCTTCAAGCGTTTCGATCCCGCGCGCATACCAGATGATCAACTCGCCGCCGCGGCCTCCCTGTCTCGCGGGGGCCGCTGGGCCGAGAAGGTCCCGCTGGCCGACCTGCCGGAGATGGATCTGATCGTGACCGGATCGGTCGCCGTGACGCGGGATGGCCGCCGCTGCGGCAAGGGCACGGCTACGCCGACATCGAGTACGCGATCCTGCGCGACCTCGGACACCCTCCGGCGCCTGTCCTGACGACCGTGCACCCGTTGCAGATCGTCGAATCGTTTCCCACCGACGCGCACGATCTTCCGGTCGCGATCATCGCTACGGTCGACGGCATCATCCGCGTCAAGAACCCTCCCCCGGCCCCCGCGGGCATCGACTGGGACTGTCTGCCACCGGAGGCGCTCGACCAGATGCCCGTTCTGCGGGAACTGCCCGGCTGTCCCAGCCACTGATTGACGCGCCGGTCTCGCAAGGCCGGGGACCTCCTGGTGCCGCGTTGCAAGTCCATGGCGGGTGGAACAGGCCTGTCACCGCCGTGGTGCTGCGGAGGGGCGGCGCCGTTCTGATGCTCCATGGCCCGAGAGCCCATGGCATCGCGCGGGCGCTCATCATCAACGTCACCGCATCCCCTCCAATCTCCTTACCCACAGGGGATTCCCCCGGAACATGTGTTGACAATTTCCAGGGGACCGGGAGATACTCGATGGCACTCACGAGGATTTTCGAGATGCTTTTTCCTGCGCCGAGCCGATCCAGTGCACGCTACGGGCCTTCTCGCTGGGCCCCACACCCCACATGGGCACTCAGGGAGCCGAAGCCGCCGCCGGCGAAGGCTCCCAGACTGATGGAGCAGGTGCGCGCCGCGATCCGTGCGCGTCATTACAGTCGGCGAACAGAAGAGGCGTACGCCCACTGGATCCGGAGATTCGTCCTGTTCCACGGCAAGCGCCACCCGGCCCAATTAGGCGAGGCCGAAGTGTCGCGCTTCCTGTCCCATCTGGCCGTCCAGGCGCGGGTCAGCGCGTCGACGCAGACGCAGGCGTTGAGCGCGTTGCTGTTCCTCTACAGGCAAGTCTTGCGACACGATCTGGACTGGCTGGAGAATGTTGTGCGGGCACGGCGCCCTGCCCGGCTTCCGGTGGTTCTGAGCCGCCAGGAGGTCGCGGCCGTCCTCGCGGGACTGACCGGGGTGTCTGCCCTCATGGGGAAGCTCCTCTACGGATCGGGGCTCCGTCTCCTCGAGTGCTGCCGCCTCCGGATCAAAGATGTCGATTTCGCCCGGAACCTGATCCTGGTTCGCAGTGGAAAAGGTGGCCGCGATCGGCGGACCCTGCTCCCGGCAACGATCCGGGACCGGCTGGCCGCCCATCTGGAGCAGGTCCGCCAGCAGCACCGAAACGATCTCGAGAAGGGGGCCGGCTGGGTGGAGCTTCCCGGGAGTCTGGGGCGCAAGTATCCTGACGCGGGGCGAGAGTGGGCCTGGCAGTGGGTCTTTCCGGCCACGCGAACGTACGTGCACCGGGCCACCGGCGAGAGGCGGCGGCATCATCTGCACGAATCCGTCCTCCAGCGGGCCGTGCGCCGGGCCGTGCAGAAAGCCGGCCTCGGCAAACCGGCCAGCTGCCACACGTTCCGACATTCCTTCGCAACGCATCTGCTGGAGGATGGCTACGATATCCGGACCGTCCAGGAACTTCTGGGCCACCGGAGCCTGAAGACCACGATGATCTACACTCACGTCCTCGATCGCGGCTGGCTCGGTGTCCGAAGCCCCGCCGATCGATTGGGAGAGTGATCTGCGGCACCGAGATGATCACGCAATCCAGGGCAGCGAGGGGCGGCATCATACGCTGCAGATCCTGCCGCATAAGAATATATGGTCTGCAGGCGCACCGCGTGCAAGTCGCACAGTTCAGGCGAGTTCTTTCGAGTGCTTTGTCCTGGTGCAGTCTGCATACGGAGCGAGCATGCAGTGGGTGGGGTTGTTATCGAGTTCTGTCTAATTGTAGTTAGAGCTCCAGAGGAAGAGATGGCCGACACACTTACCAAGCGTGAGCGCTCCAAGGTGATGTCCAAAGTGCGGAGCGCAGATACGAAGCCTGAGTGGATTCTGCGTTGCGGGATCCACAGGCTCGGGTTCAGGTATCGACTCAGGGACGCCCGACTCCCGGGACGGCCAGATCTTGTGTTTCCCAAGTACGGTTCTGTAGTTTTTGTACACGGCTGCTATTGGCACCGCCCTCCAGGCTGCAAGGATGCAACTGCGCCGA
>JBHHZN010000304.1:0-2573 GCA_046758155.1 Acidobacteriota bacterium
GTGCGGCCCCTGCACGCGCAGGCCAGGGATATCAAGAGAATCAAGTTCCCGCCCCTGCACGCCTTCAATGTGCCGCAACCGGAAAGAGTCGTCCTCGATAACGGGATGGTCCTGCTCCTTCTGGAAGATCACGAGCTGCCGCTTGTCGAGATGCGGGCGCGCATCCACGTCGGCTCGCGCGATGAACCCGCGTCGAAGGCCGGGCTCGCCACGCTGTTCGGCCAGGTCTGGCGCACCGGCGGGACCCGGCAGATGGACGGCGATGCCATCGACGATTTCCTCGAATCACGGGCCGCCATCATCGAAACGGGAGCCGGCGAGGACTCGACGTTCGCCACGGTCTCCGCGCTCAAGGAGGATTTTCCGGAGGTCCTGGACCTTTTCGTGGACATCCTCCGGCACCCCGTCTTCAATCAGGAAAAGATCGAGGTCGCGAAGAACCAGCAAAACTCGGCGATCGCCCGGCGGAACGACAACCCACAGGGCATCATGAGCCGCGAGTTCTCCAAGTTGATCTACGGAAGCGACAGCCCTTACGCGCGGACCACCGAATACGAGACGATCCAGAACATCTCCCGCGAGGATCTCCTGGCCTTCCACGACAGGTTCGTCCATCCGAACCGGATGATCCTGGGTGTAACCGGTGACTTCCGGAAAGCGGAGATGATCAAGACGCTGCGCCGGAAGTTGGGAGACTGGCCCAAGGGGCCGCCGCCGGAGCCCGTAGCCGCCTCCTATCAGGAAAAGAACACACCGGGCATCTACTACGTCAACAAGGAGGACATGACGCAGTCCAACATCATCATGGGGCACCTCGGGATCCGCAAGGACAATCCGGACATCTTCGCCGTCGCGGTGCTCAATGAGGTGTTCGGCGGGTCGTTCGCGGCAAGACTTTTCAGCAACGTGCGCTCCTCGAAGGGCCTCGCCTACGCCGTGCGGGGAAGCGTCAACTCGAACTACGATCATCCGGGGACGTTTTCCACCTGGATGACGACGAAGACCGAGACAACGGCAGCGGGCATCGATGCCCTGCTCGAGGAGATCCGGGCGATCGTCGGTGACAAGCCTCCGACTCCCGAGGAGGTCCCACGCGCCAAGGAATCCATCCTCAACTCCTTCGTGTTCAACTTCGACTCGCGCTCCGAGATCATCGACCAGCAGATCACCTACGAGTACTTCGGTTTTCCGAGGGACTACCTGTCTCGGTACCGCGAGAACATCGAAAAAGTGACGCCCGCCGACGTCGCGCGCGTGGCGAAGAAATACATCCACCCGGACCGGTTATCCATCCTGGTCGTCGGCCCATCGAAGGGGCTCGACCGCCCGCTCGATTCTTTCGGCAAGGTGGCTAAGCTCGATATCTCGATCCCCGAGCCAAAGGCGCAGGACATGCCCCAAGCTACGTCGGAGAGCCTCGCCAAGGGGAAGGAACTGTTCGCCAAGGTCGTCGAGGGACTCGGCGGCGCCGAGGCCGTCGATGCCGTCACAGCGATCAAGACGGTGGCGGACACGACGCTTTCCCTGCCGCAGGGCCAGCTCGTCCTGAAGGTCGTCTCGACCGTCGCGATCCCAGACCAGATACGCCAGGAGATACAGACACCGATGGGGTCGATGCTCATGATCATCGACGGGGACAAGGGGTTCATGGACATGGCCGGCCGGAAGGGCCCGATGCCTGAATCGCAGCGGGCCCAGATCAGGGGGTCGGTCAAGAGGGAACCCCTGGTCCTCGCCCGGTCACGCGCGAAAGATGCTTTCCAGGTCCAGTATCTGGGCGACGAGGATCTGGACGGCACCAAGGTGGGGATCCTGCTCGTGACACTGGAGTCCGAGCCGGTGAAACTGTTCGTGGAGAAATCGACCGGCCACGTCGTGCGCCAGGAGTATCACGGGCCGGGCCCGGCAGGACAACCAGGCGATCACGTGACGACCTTCTCCGATTTCCGGGACGTGGCGGGCCTGTCTCTTCCGTTCAAGTCGGAGTCGACGTTCAACGGTAAACCCCAACAATCAAGCGTGTCCCACCAGATCCAGGTCAATCCGCCGCTGGATGCCGCGATGTTCGACACGCAGGGTTCTGTGACCGTGGGAGCGACGGATCGGAAATAACACCCTTCGAGCCGTCGGGGCAGGAGTCGAAGCACCCGTTCGCCGGCGCGAGAGCCCGGCCGGCGGTCAGAACTTCAGCACGCCGACCAGCTCGGCCACCGTGTCGGCGGACTTGCGCAGCATCGCCTGCTCGGATTCCGTCAGCTTGAGCTCGATGATCTGCTCGACGCCGCCTGCGCCGAGCTTCACGGGCACTCCGGCGAACAGATCCCGGATCCCGTATTCCCCCTGCAGGTAGGCCGCGCAGGGCAGGATCTTCTTGCGATCCATCAGGATGGCGTCCACCATCTCGGCGACCGCCGCCGATGGGGCATAGTACGCGCTTCCGGTCTTGAGGAGGGAGACGATCTCGGCGCCGCCCCCGCGCGTGCGCTGCACGAGGCGGTCGATGACATCCTGATTCATCAACTCCGTGATCGGCACGCCGGGCATGTACTCCATGACAAAGTACGGGCACCCGT
>JBHHZN010000305.1:0-2569 GCA_046758155.1 Acidobacteriota bacterium
AATCTTCTCCAGCTCTTTCATCAAGGGTGTCTTGGTGTGCAGGCGTCCAGCCGTGTCGACGACCACGAAATCAGAGCGACGCGCCACCGCCGCCTTCAAACCGTCAAAAAGTACGGCGGACGGATCGGCGCCGTCACGATGGCAGATCAGGTCAACCCCTATCCGCTCGGACCAGACACGGAGCTGATCGATCGCGCCCGCGCGAAACGTATCCGCCGCCACGAGCAGTCCCTTCTGGCCCCGGCCGGAATACAAAGCCGCCATTTTGGCCGCGGTCGTGGTTTTCCCCCCACCGTTGACGCCGACGAGGAACACGACGCGCGGCTTGGCTGGCGCTGAAGCCTGATCGGTCGCTGCCGTGTCGACGCCCTCCAGCGAGGCGATGGCCCCCGCGAGGGTGCGGCCGAGATCCGCCACATCGGTGACGCGGCGGTCACGCGCGGGAGAATTCCGGATCTGTGCGATCAACTCCGCCGCCGTCGCCGGCCCGACATCGGCTTCGATCAGGGTTTCCTCCAGCTGATCGAGGAGGTCCTCCAGACGCCTCGTCTCACCCGGCCGGAGCAGCTTCCCCAGACGGCCCGCGAGACCGGCGCGCGTCCGCGCCAGTCCCGCCTGGAGCCTTCCGAGCATTTTCATGAATCCGCCTGTAACTGCTCGATCTGGTCGCGCGCCTGACCGGCCACGGGCGTGTCCGGCGCGAGCTTGATCACACTTTCGAAGTACTCCTTCGCCTTCCCGCCGTTTCCCATTTCACGGTAGGTGATCCCCAGCTCGTAAAAACCCTTGGTGTACGAAGGATTCAGTTGCACGGCCTTCTGCAGACTGACGATGGCCTTGTCGTGCTGTCCGCGGAGCCGGTAAAGCATGCCCACATTCGTGCGAATCTTCTCGGGTGTCGGGTAGGTCAGATCCGCGAGGGCTCGCTCGTATTCTTCCATCGCTTCATCGTAGCGCTCCAGCTGCACGAGCGCGTACGCCCGCCAGTTGCGTGCCTCCGTGTAGTTCTTGTTGAGACGCAAGGCGCGATCGAACTCGGCCAGGGCGTCCTCCACCTCGTTCATCGTGAAGAGGATCTGACCGCGCAGCTGATGCGCCTGGACGTACCGCGAGCTTTCCTTCAGGACTCCGTTGACCGTCCTGAGGGCATCGCCATTGCGGCCGTTGAGGTAAAAACTCTGCGCCAGCTTGAGCTTCGTGGTGATTCTTCTGTCCGGCGCCTTCTTGCCGGCGAGGGCAAGCGGGGCCCAGGCGATCAACAGCAGGATCATCAAGCCGATACACGGGATGCACCTTGTCAGCTTCGGGTCATGCGATCTCATCGAGCAACTCCTCCCCACGGGTCTGCGGTCTGGTACGCGACCGCGCGTGCGTCGCATTCTTCCCCGGTCGAGCGATCGCGCGCCGGCGCGGGACCGTCCCCACCGGGGGTTCAGGCCTTCGATCCTCGTGATAAGAAACCAAACAGCCTCCAGAACTTGGGTGGCGCCGGCAACGGCTCGGAAGTCTCGATATCACGTCCCTCCACGATCGCTGCCGGGATCTCCTCCGTCATCGCGCGCGATCGTGCCATCCCGAAACGCTTGGCGATCGTCTCGGCGGCATCCGACAGCACCGGCCGCCGGTACGATCCATCGTGAGCGTCCGAGGCGACCACGTGCACCAGACGTCGTTCGATCATGGTGAAGCCCACCGCTTCACACTTCTCCCCGAATTGGCCGAGGAGGCTTCCACCCGTCACCTGGCCGAGCGCTCCCAGACGGATCAGGTTGAACAGTCGGCCGGGATCTTCCATGAAATAGGCGATTCGTTCCGGGTGGGCAATGACCGGCGTCACCCCCTCCAAACGGAGTCGATAGATCATTTCCTCGCCACCCGTCAGGACCTGCTGGAAGGGAAACTCCAGGAGCAGATAGCGCCCCATGTCATTGTACGTGACGAGGTCCTTGCGCTTCAGCTTGTCCAGGATATCCGGAGCCATGTGCACTTCGGCACCTCCCACGATCTCGAGAGGAATCTCTTCCGACCGCAGCCGGGCGCGCAGCAGCTCGAACGGCGTCTCGATGGTTTCACGCGAGTTCGCGTATCGAAAATTGATGTGCGGTGTGCAAACGCACGTGCGGATCCCATCCTCGGCCGCGATGCGGCACAAGGCGACGGATTCATCGAGCGACGGCGACCCATCGTCGATACCCGGAAGCAAGTGTGAGTGTGTATCGATCAACGTTACCCTCGGCTGCACCGAAGAAGCGGGCGCGAGAGGAACCCGCGCATCCATGGCATCAATTTAGTGCCGCGGGGGCCTTCGGGTCGAGCCGTGGCCTGGCGACATCTCGCTGGTCAGGGGTCTCGCCAGCAACTCACGGATCGCCTCACCCACCGGCCTGTCCTCGTACAGCACCGCGTGGACCTGCTCGACGATCGGCATGGAAATGCCCTCGCGCCGCGCGAGCCGATGAGCCGAGGCGGTGGTCCGTACCCCCTCGGCTATCATCGGGGTCGATTGCTGGTACTGCGCGAGGGTTTTCCCTCGACCCAGCGCGGCCCCCAGGGCACGGTTGCGTGACAG
>JBHHZN010000306.1:0-2568 GCA_046758155.1 Acidobacteriota bacterium
ATACTTTTACGACCCTGCCGTTGCTGATTTCGGTTGACCTCCGACGTTCCGCTTCGACTTCGGCCTTCAAGGGGAGTCGGGTTCCGGCCTTCTTCTTCCGCGAGCCTGCGGTAATAAGCGTCCCTCAAGACCTTATCCTGCTGTCCCTGTGAAGGATGAAGTTTACATAATGTACATTATGCGCCATACAGCACGGCCATCCTGTAGGGGTTTTGTGCGGGGCACGACGTGAACGAATCGGTGGCCTATAGCGGCCAAAACCCGGCTTCAGAGGCTCCGGAAGGGTGAAATGAGGCTCGCGAGCGGGGATTCGGCGGGTTTTCTGCGGTTCGGTCCTGTCCTACGCCGAAAAACGCCTCGGGGTTGCTCTAGCCCCCTCGAGGCTCGGGAGGCGCGGGCTCCTCCGCGTCATCGGCATCGCTGGCGGGCGCGGCTTCGGGGCCATCGGCATCGGTGGCGGGTGTGCCCTCCGCGTCGGCCGCGGCCGCTGGATCCTCGAGGCCCAGGGCCGGAGGGGTCGGTGCGGCGAAGGCGTTCGGCGTGGGCTTGGCGCCGGAGGCGATCAGGGCCTCGATCTCGCCAAGACGGACCGGGTAAACGTCATCCGTCGCTCCCTCTTCCGCGACAAGCCGCTCGTAGGTGGCGGCAGCCTCCTCCAGACGACCCAGCTCGGCCAGGAGCCTTCCCCGCTCCGCCAGGGCGCGGTGGCGCTGGTACGGCACATACGCTTCCCGAATGATCTCATCGAGCTTGGCAAGGGCCCTGTCCGGCTCTCCCATCTCCTTGAAAGACTCGGCCAGCAGGATCGCAACGGCATACCCCGTCGGACGATCCGTCGGTTCCGAGAGGATCGGATCCAGCGTCTGTACCGCGTCCCGGGGCTGCCTTGTCCTGAGCTGTAACCTGGCCAGCAGCAACCGTCCCTCGACGGCCGATGGCGTCCCCTCGAAGCGGGCGATGAAGCCCCTGAGTCTCGGAATCGCGTCCGCCGGCGTGAGGCTGCCGCGAAGCTGGTTCAGCTCGATCGCCGCCTCCGCCCGCAGGCTCTGCCGGTAGCTCCGGTAGTAGAACACACCTCCCACGAGCAGGCCGATAGCGACGACCACCACGATGACGACGCGCGTATGGGCCTGCACCCACGCGGCCGCGGTCTCCAGGAAACCGAGTATCGCGTCCTCCCGACTGATCTCCTCTCTTCGCTTCTTGGGGGCTACAGCTCCAGGCATGAATCTCCAGCTATCCGATCTCGGGTCCGCACTTCGTGCGTCCTATCAACGTGAGGTAAACAGCTATAACGTAACTAATGAAAACACATTATAATGCTTTATCGCATCGCGTCCCGGCAGTGCTGCGAGCTCCACGAGCACGTGGATCCCTCCGACGATGCCGCCCAGCTCCTCGATGAGCGAGGAAGTCGCGGCGGCGGTGCCCCCCGTCGCCAGCAGGTCGTCGACGATGACGATCCGCTCTCCCGGCCGCACCGCATCCATCTGCAGCTCGAGATGAGCGTTCCCGTACTCGAGATCGTACTCCGCGGAAACGGTCTCACCGGGCAGCTTGCCCTGTTTCCGCACGGGGATGAAGGGGATGCCCAGGCGCAAGGAGACCGGAACGCCGAACAGGAAGCCGCGTGACTCGATGCCTGCGATCTTCTGCGCGTCCACGGCGTCCGCCTGCTCGGCGAAGACCTCCACGACCTCCGCCAGGAGCGCCTGGTTTCGAAACAGGGGGACGATATCGCGGAACAAGATTCCGGGGCGTGGGAAGTCCGGGTAATCCCGCAGCTGGCGCCTGACGCGCACAGCGACCTCGTCCGCCCTCGTCCGCGGGCTCCCCTCATCACCTTCGACCACGGCCGGTCCTTCGTGCTGGCTCATAGGAAAAGGAAGCTACCGGTGCGATGAACCAAGCGTCAACGTGCAGAGAAGACACCCAGTGCGAAGAATCCGCCGATCAGCAGGGCGGCGAACACGATCGTAAGGAGGTTGAGATAGCGGTCGATGAACTCCCGTATCGGGTCGCCGAACGCCCGGATCAGCCCCGCGACGAGGAAGAACCGCATCCCACGGCTCACCGCCGTGATTAGCACGAAGGGGATGAACGGAACATGAAAGCCGCCGGCGGCGATCGTGAAGACCTTGAACGGGATCGGCGTGAAGCCGGCCGTGCCCAACGCGATCACGAGGTTTCGGCTGTAGCGATCACCGATCTCCGCGTACAGTCCAGATTGGCCGTAGAACTCCACGATCGGCCTTCCGACCGTCTCGTACAGCGCCGACCCCATCAGGTAACCGATCATCGCGCCGAGGATGGAACCCACGGTGCACAGGGCGGCGAAGCGCCACGCTCGCCTCGGCCGCCCCAGAGCCAGGGGAATGAGCAAAGCGTCGGGGGGGATCGGAAAGACGGACGATTCCACCACGGCGATGCCGAACAAGGCCGCGGGACCGCCCGGACGATCCGCCCAGCCGAGCACCCAGTGATAGAGGCGGCGCAAGGGCCCACCCCGGCTCGCCGCCTCCCTTGCCCCCCCTGCCCCACCCACCAGGTCGCCGCGGGCCGCCGGCC
>JBHHZN010000307.1:0-2567 GCA_046758155.1 Acidobacteriota bacterium
CGAGAACCTCTTCCGCCGGAGCCTCGGCGGCCTCAGCTTCCGGCTCTGCCTCGGCAGACGCTTCAGCTTCGGGCTCGGGCTCCGCCACCGCTTCTACCTCGGCAGAGGACGCCTTCACGGCCACCGCCTCGGCGGCCTCCGCTACCAGCGCCGCTGCCGTCGCCGGCTTCTTCTTGGGCTTACGCGGCGGGCCGCTTACGCGCTGCGTGGTCTTGTCCTCCCCGGCCTGCGGTCCCAGGCGTACGATCGCTTGCTCGAGAGCATCCGGCGCGACGCCATCATGGAACTGCTTCCAGATACCGGCCCGCCGGAAAAGGGATCGTACGGTGACACTGGGCTTCGCGCCCTCGTTCAACCAATAAAGCGCCCGCGCGGCATCGACGCGGAGCACGGCCGGATTCGTTCGGGGGTTGTAGACCCCCAACATCTCGATCGAAGGGCCGTCTCGGGGCGCCGACTCATCGGCCACCACGATCCGGTAGTAGGGCTGCTTCTTACGGCCCATCCGCTTCAGTCTGATCGTCGCTGGCATCCTGTGCGTTGCCTCTTTTTCGTTTACCTAGCCGAGAAGACCACCGAAACCCGCATCGTCCGCTGCGCCCGAGACGTCGAGGCCACCAGGCCCCTTTCCGGCGAGCATCGGCGCGAGCTTTCGCATGTCCTTCATCATCTTCTGCATTTCCTTGAAGTGCTTGAGCAGGCGGTTCACCTCGTGCACCGGGCGCCCCGAGCCGCGCGCAATTCTGGCGCGCCGTGATCCGGTCAGGATTCGCGGGCTGCGGCGCTCGGCGGGCGTCATCGAGAGGATGATCGCCTCCACGTGGCGGATCCGCTTCGGATCCACATCGACGCCCTCCAGCATCCGCGGCTTCACGCCGGGAATCATCTTGAGGAGCCCCTCCAGCGGACCCATCCGCTGGATCTGCTTCAACGACTGGAGGAAGTCCTCCAGATCGAAGCTGCCGCGCCCCAGAACCTTCTTCTCGAAGCGACGCGTCGTCTCCTCATCGATCGTCTGCTGGGCGCGTTCGACGAGCCCAACGATGTCTCCCATCTGGAGAATCCGCCCGGCCATTCCCTCGGGATCGAACGCCGCGAGGTCCTCCAACCGCTCGCCCACACCCACGAACTTGATCGGGATGCCGAGCACCCCGTAGATCGAGAGCGCCGCGCCACCGCGGGCATCCCCTTCCATCTTCGTGAGGACGACTCCCGTCAGGCCGACCGCGCCGTGAAACCCCTCGGCGATCCGGACGGCCTCCTGCCCGGTCATGCCGTCCGCGACGAACAGCACCTCGTGCGGTTTGGTTTCCGCCTTGACGCTCCGGAGCTCCTCCATCAGCGCGTCGTCCGCCTGCAGACGCCCGGCGGTGTCCAGGATCACGTGCGTCATTCCGTCCACGCGCGCTCGCTCCACGGCGCCCTTTGCTAGGCGGATCACGTCGCGCTCGTCCGGCTCCCGGACCACCGGCACATCCAGCGACGCGCCCAGCGTCTCGAGCTGTTCGCCGGCCGCCGGCCGGTACGGGTCGCACGCCACGAGCAGCGGCCGCCGGCCGGCCCGGGCGAGCCGCCGCGCCAGCTTGCCGGCCGTGGTCGTCTTCCCCGATCCCTGGAGGCCGACCAGCATGACCACGGTGGGCGGAACCGGCGCCGCTGCAAGCTCCGGGGCCGCATCACCGAGCAGCACGACGAGCTCGTCATGCACGATCTTGACGATCTGGTCGCCCGGACTCACCGAGGACAGAACGTCCTGCCCGAGCGCCCGCTGCTCGACGCGAGCGAGGAAATCGCGGGCGACCTCGTAGTTGACGTCCGCCTCGAGCAGCGCCCGCCTCACCTCGCGCAGTCCCTTCTTCAGCAACTGCGGCGTGATGACGCCGCGCTGGCGAAAGGTCCCCAGGACGCTGTCCAGTCGATCGCTCAGCCGCTCGAACATGGGTCCGCTGTCGATGAATGTGGCCACTGCGGGTGGGACGACGAGGTGGCGTCTCCGGCCCGTTCCCCCGGCCGGAGGCCGGTGGCAGTTTAGCCTTTAAGTGTAGGCTATTTGGCCGGATTAGGCAACGGCGAGGAGCCGCCCGCTCTGCTCAGTGGTCGATCCGAAAGCGAACGACGTTCGGTAACTCGCCCGCCTCCCCTACGACGGCCCAAACCATATCCCCCCGGATCACGGGCTGGGGAACGGTCCGGAAGCCAGACGGAGCGTGGACCTGCCCCAGGTAGCGGCCGCCGGGCTCGAAGACATCGAAGACGATCGGCTCGCGCCAGGTAATCTCCGCTCCCTCGGCATCGAGCTCGTCCGAGGCAGCCAGCGCATCTGCTTCCGAGGCGCCGAGAGCCTCCGGCGTGACCGGCTCGGCCGGCTGGTGCAACTGCACCCAGATGCGGCCGCTCTGGTCGACGAACAGTCCCTTGAACGGCGGCTTGACGTCGGGAATCACCGGCCCGCCCCACGTCCACCGGTAATCGATTTGGCGCGCGCGCCGATCGATACGGCGGTAGAGCGCCATGCGCTCCTCCCGGGTCGCCGGCCCTGGGATCCCCGACACCAGCACGGCGGGCCG
>JBHHZN010000308.1:0-2490 GCA_046758155.1 Acidobacteriota bacterium
GGAGTCGGGCGGTGCACGCGAGACGCCGGTTCGAATGCCTCGTGGTCCAGCCGGAGCGGTTTCCTCCGGCGCGAGCCTCCCCCGGTGAACCCTTGCAGGCCAGCCGCCAGGAGGCCGCGATACAATCCTTTCTCGAAGCCGGCCCGGAAGTTGCGATCTCTCCAGAGATCGCGCATCACGTACGATCCTTCCAGGCGCCGTTCGTACGCCGAGAGCGACTCTTGCGAGTAATCGTCGCCCAGGATGGCCTCGATCGCCGTTTCGGCCGCCAGCATCCCCGACTTCATCGCGTAATGGATGCCTTTGAGCTGCTTGACGTTCACGAAACCGGCCGAGTCTCCCACGATGAGCGCGCCGGCGGTATGCAGGCGGGGCACCGACCAATAACCACCTTCCGGTATCGTCTTGGCCCCGTAGCTGAGGACCTCTCCCCCCCTGATGAACGACTGTATCAAGGGGTGCTTCTTGAGATCCTGCAGGGCCTCGTGGCAGTCGAAGAACGGATCCTTCCAGGACAGGCTGGCGACGAAACCCACCGAGTACGTTCGCTCGTCGAACTCATAGAAGAACCCGCCGCCGAACTGATGCGGCTGCAACGGATAGCCCATGGTGTGAAAGACGATCCCCTCCTCGATCGCCTCGGGGACCTTGATGATCTCCTTGCATCCGAGTGAATACACTTGCGGGTTTCGTCCCTCGCGCAGGCCGAAACGGTGGATCAGGTCCTCCGTCAAGGTCCCGTAAGGTCCTTCCCCGAAGATCGTCAGCTTGGCACGGATGTCGATTCCCGGCTCGAAGTTCCCCTTGCGTCCTCCGTCCCTGTCCAACCCCTTGTCCCCGGTGCGGACGCCCGCCACGCGTTCGCCGTCATACAGGATCGCGACGCCGGTGGTCGCGGGAAACAGGAAGATCCCGAGCTTCTCGGCGATCTCGGCCAGCCAACCGGTGAGCCGCTGGAGCGATATCGTGTAGAACCCCTTGTTATTGTTTTCCGGAGGGATGACCAGATCGGGCACCTTGATGTGCCCGTTGGGTCTGAGGAAATAGAACGCGTCCCTCTTGATTCGCCGCTCGACCGGGCAGCCCTTCTCCAGGAAACCGGGGACCAGCTCCTGCAGGGCCACCGGATTGAGCACGGCGCCCGAAAGACCATGTTGCCCGAACTCGCGTGCCTTCTCGAGGACGCCGATCTCGAGCTCCAGCCGCTCGGCCTTGCTCTCCCCGGAGGCGACCTTCTCGTTGTGTCGAGCCACGAGATGGGCGAGGTGGATGGCGCCGGCAAGATTGGCCGGCCCACCGCCGACGAACAGGACGTCGAGGGGAAACGATTCGCGTTCGGGCATCGGCAGCTCCTGTCGGGAACGGTCCCCCGCGTTGCGTGGGGTCGGGATTCCAGACGAGCGATGAAACGGCTTCGCCCCATTACACTAGCACAAGCCCCGGACCACCTGGGCCGGAAGCGGCGCGACGACATCCGGAGGCATCCCCACGTGATGCGTTTGCCCTCGCGACCACACTCGGGGTAAAATGAGTAGGTCTTGTCCGTCCGATCTCCTGTCTCTTCACCATGTCCTCATCGCCGTATTTTCAGACCGAGCTCGGAGCCCTCTTCCAGGCCGATGCCGTCGATTGGCTGGCGACGATATCGCCCGGGTCCGCGCGCCTGGTTGTCGCGGATCCTCCCTACAATATCGGCAAGGCGGAATGGGATTCCTTCGCCTCGGGGCGGCAGTACCTCGACTGGACCAGGCGCTGGGTCCTCCTGGCAAACAGAGCGCTGGCCGGCGACGGGACCATGTACATCTGTGGCTTCCCGGAACCGCTCGCCGAAATCGCCGCGAACATCGGATCCTCGTTCACATCGTACCGGATGCTCACGTGGTTTTATCGCAACAAGGCCAACATGACCGATGACTGGGGCCGATCCCATGAAAGCATCCTGCACCTGCGCAAGAGCCGGACCATGGTCTTCAACACCGATGCCGTGAGAATCCCGTACAACCGCCACACCAGGAAATACCCCGCCCGCACGCAGGGCTCGACATCGCATTTCGGCTCACCCGGTCGGACGGGGCGCTCCCGCCCGACCTGGCGGCCTCATCCCCGGGGAGCGCGCCCGCGCGATGTCCTCGAGGTTCCCACACTGTGCAACGGCAGCAAGGAGAAGACGTCCCATCCGACGCAGAAGCCGGAGGAGCTGATCCGTTCGCTGGTCCTGGCGTCATCATATCCGGGCGATCTGGTGATCGATCCCTTCGGCGGATCGGGCACGACGTTCGCCGTCTGCGAGAACAGCGCGAGGAGGTGGCTCGGCTGCGAGCGGGAAGGCTCCTACTGCGCCCTGATCGCCGAGCGTCTGGGTCGTCCCGATCGATTCCGCGCTCGGCACGCCGACGAATCAGCTCAGCGTCGGTCGTTGCGACGCGCCAAGCTGCGCCGGACTCCATGAGAGCGCCTCCTGAAACAGGGCCCGGCGGCATCGACGCGGTT
>JBHHZN010000309.1:0-2471 GCA_046758155.1 Acidobacteriota bacterium
CTGCTCGCGCTCGGGAAGGAAGAAGCCGTCAGGAACCTGCGGCAACGAAGGATCCAGGCGCTGGAGAATCACCTGAAGCTGGTGCCGGATGATGCCCGGGGCCGCACCCACCTCGCGCTGGATTACGTGGCGACTCATCGCCTCGAGGACGCCATCCGCGAGACGCAGTTCGCCATCGCCTTGCGCCCCGACGACGCCAATCTTTTCTACAACGTCGCCTGCGTTTATTGTGGGATGAACAAGAAGCCCGAAGCCATGGCGGCGCTCAAGAAGGCATGGGAGGTCGGCTTCAAGGACGCCGACTGGGCGCGCCGTGATCCCGATCTTGCGCTCCTGCACGACGAGCCGGAATTCGAGCGTCTCTACCCGGCAAAGCCCGCGGCCCGGTAGGCCTCGTGGCGCGATGAGACGCCACGATCGTGATCGTCAGGCGTTACCCACCGCACTCGCGATTTTCCGGCCCTTGATGGATTCCGCGTCGATCCGCTTCCAGAGGATGGCCTGCGCGATGGAAACGCATCCCGGCGAGCCGGGCTTCCTTGGCCCCACTCCACGGGATTCTCCCCGGCGGCCCCTCTCAGGCCGGCCGCTTGAGGTGAACGTCGCGCTGCGGGAAGGGGATCTGAATGCCCTCGACCTTGAACATCTTGTAGACCCTCGTGTTCAACGCGTCCAGCGCCAGGCCCCTCATGACCGGCTCCTGGATCCAGCACAGCAACCGGAAGATGAGCGCCGAATCGCCGAAATCGGTGAAGCGGACACGCGGCTCGGGATCCTTCACGACCTCCTCGACCGCGCCGGCCGCCTCCAGGAGCACGCGGCGCACGTGATCGATGTCCGACCCGTAGGCCACCCCGATCGTGACGGTGATCCGCGCCTTCTCGTAAGGGCCACCCGACTCGTTGACGATCTTGCTGTTGGCGATCTGCGCGTTCGGCAACGTGATCTCGATGTCATCGCGCGTCAGCAACCGCGTGCTGCGAAGCCCGATCTTGGTGACACGACCCCTCTCGCCCGTATCCAGCAGGATGAAATTGCCCAGCTTGTACGGGGCATCGGCCACGATGAACAGCCCTCCGAAGATGTTCGCCAGCGTGTCCTTGGCGGCGAACCCCAGCGCGATGCCGGCGATGCCCGCCGAGGCGAGCAACGGTTTCACGTCCAGGTGCCACGCGACCAGCAGCAGGTAGATCGCGAGCGAGAAGAGGGCCAGTTTGCCCACGTTCTCCAGCAGCGGCACGGCCCGCGCTTCCACCCACCTCCTGCGCGTCCTGGTGAGTCCTTGCAGCAGCAGACCGACGATCCGGATGCCGGCGGCCGTCCAGATCAGCACGGCGATCGTCTTGATAAGACCCAGCAGGAAATACCCGTACACAGCGGGCAGCTGGAGCATGTCGGTCGCCGCCGCCAGCCCGATCAGCACCACGCTGACGAACGTCGGGCTTTGAAGGCGCTCGACGATCTCGTCGTCGAGCCGCGTTTTCGTCCGCGCCGTTGCCCACCGCAGCACCCGGTTCATGAAGAACTGGGTGAGCTTGGCCGCGATCAGCGAGACGATGAACGCAAGCAAGGCCCGGACGTACGGCCTGGCCAGAGCATCGGCGGCCATTGTCGTGATCTTCTCCATGTCCATGGGGACAGACCTCCTTAGGCGTGATCGGATGGGCGGGTTCTCATCGACGATCCATCGATCGCGAACCCGTTACAGGATACCCCGGACGTTCCTGGCGATCTCCCCGCGTTCCTCCGGACCCGGTCGTCGAGGCACGACAGCTCCGATCAGCGTCGCGCGGGAGATCTGCGAGCTATTTCATCACTCCAGTTCAAGACAACGCGCAGGTGTGCCGGCTGCGGATCCGCGCTGGGTACAAGCGCCAGGAAGCGTTTCCCGTCGGGCGTGGCCAGAGACCGGTAATGGCTCAGCAGGGGCGCCTTCAAGACGACCCTCTCAGCCTCCGGCATGAAGCGACCGTCTTGAATCCGGAAGGTGAGCGCGATCACCTCGTCCGCATGGATGAAAAAGAGCTGCCTGTCGTCGGGCGACCAGCACGGCGAGCTTCCTCCATCGCGGGACACGCGCACTCGCGGCCCGGGACCCGGGAAAGGCTGCACGTAGACCTCGCCGCCGGAGGACTCGGGAGCGAACGCGAGCCAGCGCCCGTCGTGCGAGACGCTGGCGGTGGAAACCTCGTCCGGGATGATGATCCCGCTGTCGTCGCCGGCCTCGCCGGCTTCATCGATCGAGACGATCTTGAGAGGATACGACCCGTCAGGCTGCGACTCGGTGAAGACCAGTTGCCCTCCGTCGGGAGACCATCCGTAGGGCTGCTCATCTGCATCACCCGCGAGCAACGGCCGCTCGGGCTCGACGGCCTCCAGGGCCTTCCAGTACGTATCGAAATCCCCCTTGCGCATCGACAGGAAAGCGAACCCTGCCCGGCGTGGATGCCAGCGGGCGAGCCAGTTGCTGC
>JBHHZN010000310.1:0-2361 GCA_046758155.1 Acidobacteriota bacterium
GATCACCCCCCGGGCTGGAGCCGTTGGCCCCATCCCCCCGAGGCGGGGGATAGTCCTCGCACCCCAACGTTGTTCGGGCGCTCGGAGCGCTCCGGCGTCGTGCGCTTCGCCGCCCGCTACGGTTCGTCGGACTCGCTCGGCAGGGCATCCCCGGCGCATGGCACCGGGGAGAGGTTCGGCACGCGAAGCAGCCTCGGCTCGGCGAGGCTCTCGATGGAGCGCCCCCTTCGGAATCATCGCATCGGCAAGCCCACGGATTCGCTACCGGAAGAGAGGGGCCAGGACCAGGGAGACCACCGCCATCAGCTTGATCAGGATGTTCATGGAGGGGCCGGAGGTGTCCTTGAAGGGGTCGCCCACAGTGTCGCCCACCACCGCAGCCTTGTGGGCCTCCGAGCCCTTGCCGCCCAAGTGTCCCTCTTCGATGTACTTCTTGGCGTTGTCCCACGCGCCCCCGCCGTTGGCCATCATGAGGGCCAGGAAAACCCCCATGAGCGTGGCGCCGGCCAGGAGCCCACCCAGCGACTCCTTGCCGAGGACGAAGCCGATGAGCACGGGTGAGAGCACTGCCAGAAGCCCCGGTGCGATCATCTCCTTGATGGCCGCCCCCGTAGCGATCTCGACGCAGCGGGCCGTATCCGGCTTGGCGCGCCCCTCCATCAGGCCGGCGATCTCTCGGAACTGGCGTCGGACCTCGTTGACCATCCGGAAGGCCGCCCGGCCGACCGCCTTCATTGTCAGCGCCGCGATCATGAACGGTACGATGCCCCCGAGCAAGAGGCCGATGAGGACCCGGGACTTCGTCAGGTCGATGGCTTCGAGCCTCACCGTCTGGGTGTAGGCGGCGAGGAGGGCGAGGGCGGTGAGGGCCGCCGAGCCGATGGCGAAGCCTTTGCCCATGGCGGCTGTGGTGTTGCCGAGGGCGTCGAGCCGGTCGGTGATCTTGCGGGTCTCGGGCCCCAGGTGAGCCATCGTGGCGATGCCGCCAGCATTGTCGGCGATGGGGCCGTAGGCATCCACGCTCATGGTGATCCCGATGGTCGAGAGCATCCCGAGCCCCGCCAGCGCGATGCCGTAGATGCCATTGGTCTGAAAGGAGATGAAGATCGCCCCGCAGATGGCCAGGACGGGCAACGCGGTGGACTCCATGGCCGTGGCCATGCCGGCGATGATGTTGGTGGCTACGCCGGTCTGGCTTGACTCGGCGATGCGACGGATGGGAGGGCCCGAAGTGTAGAACTCGGTGAAGACGCCGATCAGGACCCCGGCAATGAGCCCGGAGAGGATCGCCCAGAAGGGTCCGATGCCCAGGTTAAAGCCTCGAATCACGATGAACGCCAGGATGAGGAGGATGATGCCGGCGATGTAGGTGGCGTTGCGGAGGGCCGTCTGCGGATCCAGCCGCTGAAGCCAGCTCATGGAGAGGATCCCTACAGAAGAGGCCAGGAGCCCGGTCATGGCGATCACGATCGGCAGGGCCATCCAGGGGAGCGATTGCTCTATGGTGGCACCCATGGTCGCACCGATGGCGATGGCCGCTACGATCGAGCCCACGTAGGACTCAAAGAGGTCGGCCCCCATCCCTGCTACATCACCCACGTTATCGCCCACGTTGTCGGCGATGACGGCGGGGTTCCGCGGATCGTCCTCGGGGATCCCCGCCTCGACCTTCCCGACGAGATCCGCGCCCACATCGGCAGACTTGGTGTAGATCCCGCCGCCGACGCGGGCAAACAGCGCGATGGAGGAGGCGCCCATTGCGAAGCCGTTGATGATGAGCGGTGTGCCGAAGAGATAGAAGAAGAGCCCAACCCCGACGAGCCCGAGGCTCGCGACTGAGAGCCCCATGACCGAGCCGCCGAAGAAGGCCACCGACAGGGCCCTATCACGTCCGATCTTGTTGGCTGCCGCTGCGGTCCTCACGTTGGCGCGCGTGGCCGCCTTCATGCCGAAGAACCCGGCTACCATCGAGCAGGTCGCCCCCGAGAGAAACGCCAGCGCGGTGAAGGGGCTAATGGCGACCCCGAGGAGCACGGCGACGGCCAGGATGAACCAGACCAGGGTCGTGTATTCCTTACGCAGGAAGACCATTGCGCCCGTGTGGATGGCGCCCGAGATCTCGATCATGGCCCCGCTCCCGTCCGGTTGCCGGAGCAGGAACCGGTAGATCCCGAGGGCCAGGGCAAGCCCCAAGAGGCCGAGGGCCGGGGCGAGGGGAACCCAGGATGAGGGAACCCAGGACATGGTGCGAGCCTCCTATTTCGTGCGCGGGGTGCGCTCTCCCAAGAGTTTCACAACCTGTAAGGCGGCGACGGTGCACGCTGTGTCGATCAGCGGAAGCTCGTCCGGGCTGAAGCGGGA
>JBHHZN010000311.1:0-2353 GCA_046758155.1 Acidobacteriota bacterium
CATGCGAAACTCATCCCCCGGCTCGAGGCGAGGCACTTTTTCCGATTCGAAGGCTCCGGTCCGTCTCCGGGTTGTCGACGCCAAAGGGTTCGAGAAGATCGTTCGGCTCAGGATGGATCTTCTGCGTGTCGGCAGTGACGCGGGAAACGACCTGTGCCTCGACCACCCGTCCATTGCTCCCTGTCATCTGCTGATCATCCGCGAAGGCAGGCGATTCGTGCTGATGGATACCAGCGCGGGGCAGACGACACGACTCAACGGCTCGCCGGTCGTCAAGAAAGAGCTCACGAGCGGGGACGTGATCACGCTGGGTCCTGGGTGCCCTTACAAGCTGGAGTTCCTGACGCAGGGCATCCGTGCGGATGATGGGATGCAGATGCGCCTGCGGGCGCTTCTGGACGCGAGCAAGGCCATCAGCTCCTCCTTGGTTCTGGACGAAGTCCTGGACAGGATCGTCGATGCGGTGATGACGATCACGCAGGCCGAGAAGGGATTCCTGGCGCTGGTCGAGTCCGACGGGACCCTGAAATCCTGCGTGGCCCGCAACATCGAGCCGGATGCGTTGCACGAGGAGATCATTCCCGCCAGTCGCAGCGTGATAAGAGAAGCGATCGCATCGCGCCGTTCCGTGTTCCGGACGGGGGAGGGGGGAACACCCAGCGCCTCGATCACGCGCCTGCGCCTGAAGACGATCATGTGCGTTCCGATCATGCTCGAGGGCCGCGTCATCGGAGTGATGTACGTCGACCACCGCAGCGCCGTGGCCAGCATGGGTCGAGTGGACCTGGAGGTCCTTGAATCGCTCGCCGATCATGCCGCCCTGGCGATCGACAACGCCAGGTTGACCGAGAGGATGCTGCTCGCGGAACGGCTCTCGGCCGTCGGGCGGATGGTGTCGTCCATTGTTCATGATCTACGCAAGCCGATGACGTCGATCAAGGCCGTGGCGCAGCTGCTACAGACCAACCTGCGGACGCCCAAGGCTCCGCGCCTGGCCGGGACGATCATCAGTGAAGTGGACCGGATGTCCGAGATGGCCTCGGAGATGCTCGACTTCTGCCGCGGGCGGATGATCTTCTCGTCTGCCTCGTGCCGGCTATCGACCTTCTTGACAGAATTCGCGGAGCGGGTCCGCGATGAAATGAGGAGCCGCTCGATCGATCTGGTTCTCGATGTCCGGGATGACGTCACGGTGCGGATCGACAGGAACCGCCTGGACAGGGCTTTTCACAATCTTCTCGACAACGCGGCTGATGCCATGCCCGAAGGAGGGCGGATCACGATCCGCTCCGTTCTCGCCGGGGACTGCGTCCGAATCGGCGTGACCGATACCGGCCGCGGGATGACGCAGGATGTCCGTGATCGGCTCTTCGAGCCGTTCTTCACCTCCGGGAAGGCGAACGGAACCGGCCTCGGGATGCCGATCGTGCGGAGAATCATCGAAGCGCACGGCGGCCGGATCGCCATCCGCAGCACTCCGGGCGTGGGCACGACCGTCGTGATCGCGCTGCCGGTCGATCGGGATCGACAAAGCCGCTCGCTGCATCGCGCCGGCATCGGCTCGCCAGAACAGGCGGAGATGGACCTCGAGGCCGAGAAGGCTTGAAGTCATCGGAAGGGGGTTTTCCCGCCAATCGGTAACCTGTATCGCACCTTGCGGCCCCGCGGGCGCCGGCGAGGACGCCCGTGCGGACAGACATTCCTGCTCCACCGGCCTAGCCCGGGTGCCTGTCGGTCCTGGGGTTCCGGCGAGGAGCCTTCCTGGGCCGCCGGAGGAACCTGCCCAGCCAGGTGAGGGCGCCACGAGAGCGTTTCCAGGCGTCTCGGATCTCCAGGACGCAAAGAACGGCCTCATCCTCACCGCCGTAGGAGAAGACCTCGGGGAGCCGGGGGGGGATCGTTTTCCTGCCGAGGAGGTACTTCGGGACGTGCGCGTTGGCCTGGAGGGCGTTCGCAAGCCGGCCGCGCGCCGAGGGCGCATCGCCCGCGCGTCGAAACTCCAGAAGCGCGCGGCAGTAGCGTATGATCGCGGATCCCTCATCGTCGAAGCGTTCGAGCAGGCGCAGCGCTTCCTCGTCGCGGCCCAGCTCGAGCAGGGCCGGGATCAACCGGTACCGCAGGGCCTGGTTGTCGTTCAGGTTCAATCGCAGCAGATCCTGCCAGTGGTCAACCGCTTCCTCGCGGCGCCCGAGCGCCTCCAGGCACCCGGCATACCCGGCGCGGGCTCTCATGTAGGGTCGCGCCTCGAGCCTGCCCCAGAGGTTGCCCACTCCCGCCCGGAGGGATTCTTCGGCCAGCGCCCGCTGGCCCGCCTCCATCGCCTGGCTGTACAGACCGAGGCGTCGATCGAGAT
>JBHHZN010000312.1:0-2293 GCA_046758155.1 Acidobacteriota bacterium
TGCTCGCCGACCTGGAAGGAACCGGCCGCGGCCGCGACCGTCACTGTCATCAGAGTGTTGTCCGGCGAGAGATAGAAGATCTCACGACCACCGCTTCCCCATTTCGGCGCCGTGCCCCCTCCGGAAGAGACCTGCCACTTGCCGTCCGCCGCCGGGAAAGGGGTCACGTAAACTTCGTTTCTGCCCGACTCATCGGATGTGTAGGCCATCCATCGTCCGTCGGGGGAGAACCGCGGGCTGTTCTCGTTGTACTTGGACTGGAGAAAGGCCCTCGGTTTCTCCTTTCCGTCCACCGGCAGGACCCATATGTCGTTCTTGGTGTCGGTGCCTGGATCGCTTTGGATGAAGGCGATGTAACGGCCATCCGGAGACCAGCTGTGGGGGAACTTGTTGACATCCGAGGCGATCAGAAGCTCCTCGCCGCCGGAGCCCGTCGATGATTTCCGGAAGATGTCGAACTTGCCCTGCCGGCTCGAAGCGAAGGCGATGCTGGCCCCATCGGGGGACCAGAGAGTCACGCCGTCGATCGAAGCACTGAAGGTGAAACGAGTCCGGATCCCTCGAGCCAGATCGTAGACCCAGCCATCCCAGTTGGTCGTCTCCGGATCGACGATCGAGACCGCGATTCTCTTTCCATCCGGGGAGATTCTCGGGAAGAAATGCGATGCGACTTCACCGACCTTCCCGGTCTGCCTGCCCTCGCGATCGAACCAGAGGAGCTGCGAATCGTTGCGGGCCGCGCCCATCTGATAGGCCAGCACGCCGCTGGCGGAGGCGGAGAAGACGGCGTGATTGAACAAGGCATCGTATTGGACGTTCTCCGCGACGGGAACCGCGTCCCCCACCACCTCCAGGCTGCCGGGATCGAAGGGCTGAGCCATCAGGGTCTTCTCGCGCACGAAGAGAAGATGGCCGGACGCGTACTGTGCGTGGGAAGTCCCCTGCAGCACCGGCAGCCGCTCTTCAGAATCGAGCGAGCCCACATAGATGACCGTGCTGGGTCCTTCGGTGCCGGGACTGCGAGCCAGGTAGAGGAAGTGCCGCCCATCGGGCAGGAACTGGGGATACCGATGTGTCTCCTCTTGCAACGATTCATCGAGCCTTGTGACCGGCGTCGACTCCCCGCCCGCGGCGGAGACCTTCCGGAGCGGATGCGTCGAACCGGGCGCGAACACGATCACATCGTCCTTGCCCCAGGATCCCCCGCGAGCATCCGGAGCATCGCTGAGCGTCAGGGCGGGACCACCGAATGCATCCACCTTCTTGAGCTTCCCCGCCGCGAAGAATCCGATGTGACGATTGTCCGGCGCCCAGAACGGGCGCGTCGCTCCGCTCGTCCCGGGGAGGGGGCGGGACGTCTCCTCGCTGATCGAGCGGACCCAGAGAGAATTGCCCCCTTTTTCGGCAACCACGAAGGCGAAGAGGCGGCCGTCGGGAGACACGACCACCGGCCCCGCGGCGAAACCGATCGAGCTGAAGTAGCCACCTTCGGGGGGATTGATGGAGGCACGGATGGTCACCGGCTCCTCGCCCGCCAGCCTGAGGTACGCGATGCCGAGCGCCGCGCTCAGGACGGCCAGCAGTATGACGAGGGCCCATGAAAGCCGGCCACGCATCCTGCGCCGCATCGCGACGGGCGCGGCGACGCCGGCCCGTGACCCGCTGCGGGCGATCCATTTCAGCTGACATGTCAGATCATGGGCTGTCTGCCACCGTTCTTCGGGGTCCTTGGCGAGACACTGCAGCAGAAGCTGATCCAGCGCCGGCGGGGCCACGGGCTGCAGCTGTGAAACGGGTGGCGGTTCACGTTCCAGGATGGCGGCGATCAGGCTCGCCTGGCTCCTTGCGTCGAAGGCCTTCCGGCCTGCGAGCATCTCGTAGAGGATGGCGCCGAAGGCGAAGATGTCGCTGCGCGCGTCGGCCTCCTTTCCTTCGAGCTGCTCCGGCGACAGGTACTGGAACGTCCCGACGATCGCCCCTTCGGCCGTCAACGGGCTCTCCTGGGTCATCGCCACGCTCGAGATCGGGGGCGCCGCCTCGGCCCCGCTCTTGGCCAGACCGAAATCGAGCAGCTTGGCACCATCCTTGGTCAACATGATGTTGCCCGGCTTCAGATCGCGGTGCACCACACCCTGGCGGTGAGCCTTGTCCAAAGCATCCGCGACCTCGATGGCGATTCGGAGTGCCTGATCTAGCGGCAGGGCGCCCTTCTCCAGCCGCTGGGCCAGCGTCTCGCCCTCGAGGTACTCCATCACCAGGAAGTCGGTCCCGTCCTGGCTGCCGACATCGAAGA
>JBHHZN010000313.1:0-2250 GCA_046758155.1 Acidobacteriota bacterium
GACGCGCCCATCCCGGATCGTGCCTTCGAAAAACTTATCCGAGGCGATGCTCAGGAGTTCCGGATTGGTCAGCGACGGCGCCACGCCCGGCGCGCCGATGGCGTCCTCCTGATGGCACACCGCGCAGTTCTCATTGAACAGCGCCCGGCCCTTCGCCAGCGTCGATGCCGACGCGGTTTCGGCGTGACTGGAAGTGCTGAAAGCTAGCAATATCAAGCCCGCCAATCCGCAAATCATGCACTTGTGAGCGAACATGCTGGCCTCCCTGTCGTTATTCATCGGGCCTCCTTGACCGCTGCCGCCATTGAGACGCGCGGTTAATCCCAGCCGTCGCCGGCCGGCGGCCCCGCCATGCCCTCATGACATAGCCGGCAATTGACCTTTTCCGTCTCCATCCGGTCATGCAGCGCGTCCATCACGGCCTCGTTGTCGAAGCCCTGCGGCAGCGTGTGAGCGACACCCTTGTGGCAATCGATGCACGTTTTACCCCACTCTTCCCCCAGTGCGTGCATCAGACTGGCCTTCACACCCTGCGCCTGTTCCTTCATGAAGCCGATGCCATGGCAGTTGCGGCATTCGCGCGAATCGGTTGCCTCCATGCTCGCCCACACGTGCCGCGCCAGCTGCAGCCGCTTGGCCTTGAAGTCCTCCGGGGCATCGATGGACCCCTTCAGCCAGTGAAAGAACTCGTTTGTCGCGCGCACCTTCCGCACAACCTTGTGGATCCATTCCCTGGGGACATGACAATCGGGGCAGGACGCGCGGACACCGGTGCGGTTGCTATAATGGATGGTATTTCTGTATTCCTTGTAGACGTACTCTTTCATCGCGTGGCAGGAGATACAGAACGACTCTGTATTGGTCAGCTCTAGGCTCCAGTTGAACCCGCCCCAGAAAAACATGCCGGCCAGAAAAACGGTGGATAATCCCGCCACGGGGTAGATGGAAACGACCTTGAGCAGTGTCTCCCATAGCCTTGACACCCACCTGGCCCTGACAGCCACTTCATCCGCGCCCATTACCCCGCCTAGCGCTGCCGGGCATCGCTGCAGCGCGCTGTCGTCACGGCTGAAGGTTGACGCCCCGAATGCCGGGATTGTCTTGTGGCGGAAGCTACCCGCGAAGCGCGGCGGAATCTTTGATATGTGTCAATTCGCGGCCGGTCGTCGCCGAGCCTCGCATTCGGTGAGTGCGATTTAAGGATTCCGTAAGGAACCTTGGATGATGGGACGTTCTGATCCTAAGGACGCGGAATGGGCAATCGTTGCGCCGCTGCCGTCCGGTTCGCACGCCCGGCGCGTCAGATCGCGAGATATTCCTGGAGCACCTCGCTCTGCGAGACCTCCTCGCGCGTGCCTTCCGCGACAAGCCGGCCCTTCTCGAGCACCACGCAGTAGTTGGACATCTTGAAGACAAGGGGCACGTTCTGTTCCACGATCACGATGGTCATGCCCTCGTCGCGGTTGATCTCGCCCAGCGTCACCGCGATCTGCTGGACCAGCGTGGGCATGATCCCGTCGGACGGTTCGTCGAGCAGCATCATCTTGGGATCCGTCATGAGCCCGCGGCCGATCGCGAGCATTTGCTGCTCACCGCCGCTCAGGGTCCCCGCGGCCTGCCCGAGCCGTTCGCCGAGACGCGGAAAGTAGTCCAACACCTCGTCGAGGCGGCTGCGTTTCGGGCGGCCGGAGGCGACCCGGCCCATTTCCAGGTTCTGGCGCACCGTGAGTTGCGGAAATATGCCGCGCCCCTGAACCACTGTAGTGACGCCGAGCCTCGCCCGTTCATGCGGCGCCAGCCGGGTCACGTCCTGGCCGTGAAAGAGGATCGAACCGGCGGTCGGAAAGATCAGGCCGGCCAGGCAGCGGATCAGCGTCGTCTTGCCCATCCCGTTGCGTCCCAGGACGCCGAGAATCCCGCCCTCCTCCACCTGCAACGAGAGCTCCCGCAGCACGGTGATGCTGCCGTATCCGGCGGTCATGTCTTTGACTTCGAGCGTCATTCCTGCTCGCCCAGATAGACTTCGCGCACCTCTTTGTTTGCGGCGATCTCCTCGAAGGAGCCCTCCATCAGCACCCGGCCCAGATGCAGGACCGTGACCGGTGAACGAAGGTCGCGTATGAAGTTGATGTCGTGTTCGATGATGATCGCCGACAGGTTCAAATCTCGAACCAGGCGCCGCACCAGTTCCCCCGTCGAGTGGGTTTCCTCCGCGGTCATACCCGCCGTTGGTTCGTCGAGGAGCAGGAG
>JBHHZN010000314.1:0-2171 GCA_046758155.1 Acidobacteriota bacterium
CGGATTCGGCGGCATCGACGCGGTTCTTCTCATCGGTTTCGGCGGACCCACGAAGCCATCCGAAGTGCTCCCGTTTCTCCGCCACGTCGTGCGGGGCCACAACGTGCCGGAGCGGCGGGTGCAGGAGGTCGCCCGCCATTACGAAAAAGTCGGAGGTTCTTCCCCGTACCACGACCTGACGGACCGGCAAGCACGATCGCTCGCACGCTGGCTGGCCGCCAGGGGTTCCTCGCTCCCGGTCTACGTCGGGATGCGCAACTGGCATCCGTTCCTGAGCGACACCATCACCCGCATGCGCTTGGACGGATGCCGACATGCCGTGGGGGTGATCCTGGCGCCCCACCGCTGCGAGACGAGCTGGGACCGATACCAGCGTGACGTCGCTCGTGCCATCGCCGCCACCGGCGGGGACGAGTTCTCCGTGCGTTACCTGGATCCGTGGCATGACGATCCCGGGTTCATCGAGGCTTGCGCCCAACGCCTCGAAGAATGCCTGGGGCCCACGCTCCAGGCGGAAGGAGAATACCGCCGCGGTGAATGGCCGGATCGTGTGAGTGTCGTGTTCACCGCCCACTCCATTCCTCTCTCCATGGCCGATGGCTCGTCGTACGTCGAGCAGATCCGCTCGTCCTGCCACCATCTGGCCGATCTGCTGGGGATCGCCGGATGGCGGCTCGCCTACCAGAGCCGCAGCGGCCCACCGGGCTCCGCCTGGCTCGCGCCCGACATCAATGATGTGATACGTGTCGAGGCCGAACGGGGAACACGCGCGATCATCGTGCAGGCGATAGGGTTCCTCAGCGATCACGTCGAGATCCTGTTCGATCTCGACGTTCAGGCCGCCTCGACCGCCGCACGCGCAGGCGTCCGGTTCCTGCGGGCCACGTGCGTGAATGACCATCCTGAATTCATCGCCATGCTCGGGCGCAGGATTCTTCACCTGGCGGGAGATGCCACGCGGTGACGAATCCGGTCCATATCGCCGTCATCGGCGGCGGAATCACGGGCCTCGCGGCGGCTCATCGCGTGCATGAGATCGCCACGGCAGCCGGCCTTTCTCTGCGCCTCAGCCTGGTCGAAGCAACCGAGCGTCTCGGCGGCGTTGTTTCCACCCGCGTCCGGGACGGCTATGTCCTGGAGGAAGGGCCGGACTCCATCCTCGGCGAGAAACCGTGGGCGCGGCAACTGGCCGATCGCCTGGGACTCGGGCCCCGCATCGTGGGGACGTGCCGGGAGACTCGACGCAGCTTCATCGTCCGCAAGGGCAGGCTCCACCCCACGCCCGAGGGGTTCTACCTGCTTGCTCCCACGCGATTTCTCCCGTTCGCGACCAGCCCCCTACTCAGCCCCGCCGGCAAGCTTCGCGCTGGGCTGGATCTCCTCATCCCACGTCGCCACGGCGGCGTCGATGAAAGCGTCGGGGCCTTCGTGACACGCCGTCTCGGCCGTGAGATCCTCGACCGGATGGTCCAGCCGATGATCGCCGGTGTTTACGGGGCCGATCCCTTCCGCCTCTCCCTGCACGCCACCTTTCCCCGCTTCCTGCAGATGGAAAAGGATCATGGCAGCATCATCCGTGCGATGCTCGCCGCGGGGCGCCGGAGGGCGGCGGAATCGACACCCAGCGGCGCGCGCTACGGCCTTTTCTTCTCGTTCGATGCCGGCCTGCAGGTTCTCACCGACGCGCTCGTGCGATCCCTCCCGGAGGGGGCCGTCCGGACAGGGACGGCGGTTCGGGGAGTTGCAAGGGTCCAGGCCGAGCAGGGATGGCTCCTGCGGACGACGCAGGGAGGGATCCCGTGCGACGCGGTCATCGTCGCGTTGCCCGCTCGACCCGCCGCCCACCTCCTGCGTGGGCTGGATCCGGAGCTGGCAGAACGACTCGCCTCGATCCCCTACGGCACGGCGTCCACCGTCACCCTCGCCTACCCTCTTGACTCCATCCGGCACCGGCTGGATGGCTTCGGGTTCGTGGTCCCCGCCAAGGAGCGTCTCTCCATCGTCGGGTGCACGTTCGCCCACCGCAAGTATCCCGGCCGCGCTCCCCGGGGAGTGGCCTGCATCCGGGTCTTCTGGGGCCAGAACAGCGAGTACCTCAGCCGGGATGATCTGCTCGAACAGACCCTCCACGAGCTGCGCGGCCTCCTGGGGGGAATGGACGGCGCGCCCCT
>JBHHZN010000315.1:0-2168 GCA_046758155.1 Acidobacteriota bacterium
GCCATCTTCCCGGCAATCAAGCCGTCAAAACAGGTCCTGGGCGATGCTTAGGTTTTCGGCCGTTTCGCGCCGTATTTCGAACGGCTCTTCCTGCGGCCCTCCACTCCTGCCGTATCCAGTGTCCCCCGTACAACGTGGTATCGCACTCCCGGCAGATCCTTGACACGACCGCCCCGGATCAGGACGATCGAGTGCTCCTGCAGATTATGACCGACACCGGGGATATACGTGGTCACCTCGATGCTGTTGGTCAGCCGGACACGAGCCACTTTCCTCAGGGCTGAATTCGGTTTCTTGGGCGTCGAGGTGTAAACCCTGACGCAGACGCCCCTCCGCTGCGGGCACGACTGCAGCGCGGGGCTGCTCGTCCGCATCTTGATCCGTGTACGACCCATCCGCACAAGCTGGTTTACCGTCGGCACCAGACACCTCTCCGGCTCAAATGCACTCGAAAACTCGAATTGTCGTGACGGGATTGCCCCGGAGCCACCCACTCCCAAGCAAAACCGCCGGAGAGTAGCAAAAATCCTTCCTCTCTGTCAATAGCGTCTCAATTCGCCCCCCGCACCAGGCCGGGCGGAGGCTCCGAGAGACCGAGGCTCAATTCTCCCTCGAAATGCCCCTGCTCGACGGACGATTCCGCCTGCTCGGTCGCGTCCGCGGGGACGTGGATCTTCCGGTAGACCGCCAGGCCGGTGCCCGCCGGGATCAGGCGGCCCATGATCACGTTCTCCTTGAGGCCGCGCAGATAGTCGACGCGTCCCTGGATAGATGCCTCCGTCAGCACGCGCGTGGTCTCCTGGAAGGACGCCGCCGAGATGAACGATTCGGTTGACAGGGAAGCCTTGGTGATCCCCAGCAGGAGGGGCCGGCCGGTGGCCGGTTCGCCACCGTTGGCCAGAACCCGTTCGTTTTCGGCCTGGAAGCGGAACTTGTCGACCTGTTCGTCCACGATGAAGTCGGTATCGCCGACATCCTCGATCTTCACCCAGCGCATCATCTGCCGGACGATCACCTCGATGTGCTTGTCGTTGATGTTAACGCCCTGGAGGCGGTAGACCTCCTGGATCTCGCGGACGAGGTACGCCTGCAGTTCCCTCTCTCCCTTGACCGAGAGGATGTCGTGTGGGGCGATCGGACCATCGACAAGCGCCTCTCCGGCGCGGATCTTCTCGCCGTCCTGAACCGTGATATGGGCCCCCTTCGGGATATCGTACTCGCGGTCCTCCGTCTCGCCCTTCACGAGGATCTTGCGCTTGCCCTTCACCACCTCGCCGTAGTGAACCTCGCCGTCGATCTCGGTGATGCAGGCGGGCTCCTTCGGACGGCGGGCCTCGAACAACTCGACGACCCGCGGCAAGCCGCCGGTGATGTCCTTGGTCTTCCTCGTCTCGCGTGGGATCTTGACGAGCGTCTCTCCCGGGTGGATCTCGTGGCCGTCCTCGACCATCAGCATCGCCCCCGAGGGCAGAAGGTACTTCTTGAGCACGGCGCCGTCGGCGTCGCGGACGAGGATTTGCGGTTGCTTCTTCTCGTCCGGGGAATCGATGACGAAATGCCGCGAGAAGCCCGTCACATCATCCGTTCGTTCCTCCAGGGTGACCCCCTCGGCGATGTCTTTGAATGAAACCGTGCCGCCCACCTCGGTGAGGATCGCGAAGTTGAACGGATCGAACTCGACGAAAATGTCGCCGGGCTGGACTTCCTGACCGTCATTGACCTTGATGGTCGCGCCGTAGGAGATGGCCTGCCGCTCCAACTCGCGTCCCTTCGGACCCTGAACGACGATCGAGCCGTTGCGGTTCATCGCGACCAGATCGCCCTGCTTGTTCCTCACCGTGGTGAGATTCATGAACTTGACGATGCCGTGGTTCTTCGTCTCGAGCGTCGACTGGGCCTTGACCTGGCCCACGCCGCCGAGGTGGAAGGTCCTCATGGTCAGCTGCGTGCCCGGCTCACCGATCGACTGCGCGGCGACGACGCCGACGGCCTCTCCCAGCTCCACCATCCTCCCGGCCGCCAGGTTGCGCCCGTAGCACTTGGCGCAGGCTCCCCGCCGGCTCTCGCAGGTAAGCACGGAGCGAATGGTGACCTTCTCGTGCCCGGCCATCTGGATCTGGTTCGCCTTCTCCTCGGTGATCTCCTCCCCGGGGCGGCCGCTGATGTCA
>JBHHZN010000316.1:0-2157 GCA_046758155.1 Acidobacteriota bacterium
GTACTGCTCGCCGCGGAAGATGAGCTCCGCCTCGCGGTCGCGCCGGATGAGAAACGTCCAGCTCTGCGCGGCCGCCGTCAGCAAGATGATCATCACGGCCGCCAGCACGACCAGCCCCACCAGCAGATGCCCGCGCTCGCGGGACCGGCTCGCTTGCCGGGCGAACGCGCAAGAGCCTGTCAGCTGCATGATCTTCTCCTAGGGGATCGAATCGATCACCTCGACCGACACGGAGATGAAGGAACCGGTCGTGTCGGAGGCGGTAAAAAACAGCGTGCACTGGCCGGGGTTGGGGCTCTTGGGATCCGCCGTGGACGCCTGGCACTCCGCCAGGCAGGAGGTCGTTTCAGGGGTCCAGAAGCTTATCGCCTGCCCGCTGGCATCCGTGATGGTCTGGATCGGGTTGAAGGTGCCCGAGACGGTCGTGGGCGGAACCTCTGTATTGAAGATCACCACGAGCCCCTGCAACGGATTGCCGGCGGTGTCGTTGACCGTCGCCGTCAGTGTGATCGGGTCGATGCAGTTGAAAAGAAACTGCGGCGAGACGTTCAGGAGAAACTGCGAGATGTTGCCCGGTGCCACCTGGATCTGCGTGCTGGCGGTGATGCTCCCGGTGGAGGCGGTGACGGTGGCCGCGCTGGAGGTCGTCAGCGTGCTGGTGGCCTGGCCCATGCTGTCGGTCTTGAGGGGCGTCTCCGCCGGTGGCGACAGGGTCCCGCTCGTGGTGGAGAAGGTGACCTCCTGGTCCGGAAGCCTGGTGCCGTTAAATGACACGGTGGCGATCAAGAGGGTCGATCCCGACCCGCCCGTCGGCACGACGACCGTCTGCGGGTTGGCGCTGACCCTGATCGTCGAGCCTTCCGGCGCGGTCGGGTCGTTGTCGTTGTTGCAGCCGGCCAGGGCCAGCCCCAGCACCAGGCAGCCCGCGAGCATCGCCGCGCGTCTAGTCGCCCCTGTCATCGCGTCCTCTCGCCTTCATGCGTCACCATTCTCCTGAGAAAGTTTCCCCCGCCTCACCACTCCGAGGCCGAGGTCCCGTCGAGGCCGATGTGGTTCGAGCCGCTCTTGACGTCCCAGATCCCGGGTGACCCGGACAGGTTCTCCTCCGGCAAGCCGCCGTCACCGGCGTCCTGCGCGTAGATCAACCGCCAGGTCGAGCTCGAGTCGGTGAAGGGATCCTTCGGCACCTTGCGCAGGTACCCTTCATCGACCAGCGTCTCGAGGCTGTCGGGGTAGTGCGCCTTGTCCGCGAAGTACTGATCGAACGCTTCGCGCATGACGTGCAGGTTCGTCTTGAGGACCGCCTCCTTCGCCTTCTCGGGCGCTTTCTTGAACCGCGGGATCGCGACCGCCGTCAGGATGCCGATGATGGCGATAACCACCATCAGCTCCAGCAGCGTGAACCCTTCCTGCCTTCGTTCATACCGCATCGCTGTCACCATGTGTTGTAGGTCGTCCCGTCCAGCGCCGTGGCCTCGCTCTGGGAATAGACATCGAAGACGTTTTCACGCCCCCATGTGGTCGAGTTGGGATCGTCCTGCAACGAGCGCAGGCCCCAATCGAAGTCGTTCGTCATCGGGTCCTTCGGGATGCGCCGCAGGAACCGTATCTTCTTGTCGATCGCTCCGACCTGGTTGACCCCTTCGACCAGCGTGTCCAGATCCGGCGGATACCCCTCCGACTGGATGCCCTCCTGCGGCACGAGCCCCTGCTCGGAGTACTTCTTGTACAGATCGATGGCGTCACGCATCCGGCGAAGCGCCGTGCGCAGCTCCAGCTCCTTCTGCCTCTTGATCGAGAGGCGCGCCACCGGTATAGCCGCGGCAACCAGGACCAGGAGGATCGTGATCGTGATGATCATCTCCAGGTACGTGAATCCTTCTTGCCTTCTTCTCGATATCATTTCGCCACCGTGATCTCCGCCGGAACCGTATGGACCGTGATCGGCTTGCCCTGTGACGACTCGGCGACCACCGTCGCGAAGGTGATCGTCGTCCGGCCGAGGGCCCCGGCGATGAACCTGAGAGCCGCCAGGGCGCCGCCGCGGGAGATCCCCGCTTCCGCGCCGATGCGATCGATCTCGATCGTCGCCATCCCGGCGCCGGTCTTCTCCGCCGAGAAGAAGGTCTGGCTCCCGTCGCTCTTCATGAGAATTCC
>JBHHZN010000317.1:0-2150 GCA_046758155.1 Acidobacteriota bacterium
CACTTGAGCCTTCATGCGGTCCTCGCCAAGTTCGATGCGGTAGTGGCCGTGATCGATCGTGTAGTCCGCACCCAGCAGGCCGACCGGTGCGCCTTCCGCGTGGACGGTGTCGCCCCCGGCGGCCCGGGCATGGCTCGAGACCAACTCCGCCAGCATCTCGACCAGGACATAGCTGAGATCCTGGCGGCTGCCCACGTGATCGACAAGCGGACTGTACTTGTCGTGCACCACCTGCCAATCGGCGCCATGCATGTTCGGGTCCCAGAAGAAGTCGCGCAGGATACGCCAGGATTCCTCGTAGATCTGTCGCCATTCCCGTCGCGGATCGACAAGGACCCGCGCGGCGCTCATGTTCAGCGCCTTACCGCCGGCGACTGGTTTCTTGCCTGTTTCCACCATCGACCACCGCCGGCCCGGCAAGGAGACAAGCATCTTGCTGCCATCGGCGCTCATCGCGAAGCCGGCGACGCCTTCGATGAAGCTCTCCTGCTTGCGCGACTTCCCGTCAAAACGACGCAGAGTATGGATCGCCTGCTGCTCGCTGCCCGGCGGCTCGACGGTTATGCCGGGCTGCCGGCGCTCGATGTAGAAGAGATCACCGTCCTTGGCGACGGCCAGTCCGACATAGTCCCGCTCGGGCACCGGCAGGGCCACGATCCGGCCCGACAGGCCTTCGACATCGATGCGGGTGGCTTTCTTGTCGGAATCGTCGCCGTCCGATTTCTCCTCCCCCTCGTCGTCTCCCTCGTCGTCCGGCGTGGATTTGTCTTTGCCAGCACCTTTCCCCTCATCGGTCTTCACCTTCTCGTCGTCGCTCTGGAGCGGCAGCGGCGTCTTGCCGTCGGCCCTCAGCACCGCGGCATAGATCCCGCGACGGACCGGGCGTTCCTGACTCGTCATGTCGAGCGGACTCTTGGCCGGTCCGATATTCGTGCTGGCCGTGAAGTAAAGATACTTGCCATCGTGACTGAACACCGGCGAGGCGGTCTCGCCCATGCCTTCCGTGATCTGGTGGTTGGCGCCGGTCTTGAAATCATGCAGCATCATGACCCGGAAGCGGTTCGGCATGACCTTGGTGTAGGCCAGCCAGCGGCTGTCGGGCGAGAACGCGACTTCATACCTGGTTCCGAAGAGCTGCGCGTGATGCGCGTCGATCGCGACAGGGCGACCTTTGCCGGATGTCGCGATCGCGTAAAGAGTCAACCCGCTGTGCGCATAGACGATCCGCGAGCTGTCCGGTGAGTACGCGAGAAGCGTGTAATGATCGGGCGGGCCGAGATCGATGGTCCGCGACTCACCGAGCCCATCCTGCGGCGTGATGACCAGCCGGTATTCCCCGGATGCGTCCGACACGTAGGCGATCTCGGAACCGTCCGGCGCCCCGAGCGGGCTGCGTTCATGGCTGCCGGGGCTGCGCGTGAGGTCCCGGACGTCTCCCTTTTCGGCGGGAACGGTCAAGATGTCGCCGCGTGCCGCGAACAGCGCCCGCGACCCGGTCGGCGAGATCCCCGAGGCGGTGATCGTTTTCGCCGCCGGCACCCAGTGGGAGCGGGCGTCGGGAAGGTCGGGATGGATCGTGATATGGAGGGTCGTGACAGCCTCGGTCGCCGGATCCAGGAGGTGCAGGCGGCCGCCTGCCTCGAAAATGAGGGCGCCATCGCCGGCATGGGCCCAGCGGACATCCCAATCGGTGAGCCGCGTCATCTGCCGGACGCCGCCGTGAGGTTCGTAGCTGAAGATGTTCGCGGTGCCGTTGCGGTCCGAGACGAAATACACCTTCTCACCCACCCACATCGGATGCGAATCGTTCACCGGGTCGTGGGGGATACGTTCGATCTCGTGACTACTCAGATCGAACAACCAGATCGGCGGGGTCGTTCCGCCGCGATAATGTCTCCAGCCCGAGACCCCGCTGTAGCCCGACGGGAACGGCTGGTAGGCGATCCGGGCACCGTCTCCGGAAAAGTCTCCGTCCCAGGCGTAGGGCATGGCGAGCCGCTCGGGAAGCCCCCCATCGACCGAGACGAGAAACAGGGCGCCGCCGCGCTGGTACGTCAGATCGCGCGGTGAGGAGAACAGAACATGCGTTCCATCGCGGCCCCATCCGCGCACGATATCGGGTCCCGGATGATAGGTCAGACGCCGCGGCT
>JBHHZN010000318.1:0-2143 GCA_046758155.1 Acidobacteriota bacterium
GGTGACTCTTGCTTTCTGGTTGTCCGGGTCCGCCGTCAGGACGTCGCGGCAGATGCTCTCCGCCTGCCACGGCTCGTTCAGCAGGCGATATCGCTCTGCCTTCTCGATCGCGGCGGGAACGGCCTCCCGGGAGAGCTTCTTCAACTCGAACATCTTTCCATTCTACACCGGAATCAGCGTCTTCTCGACCCTGGGCTCAGAATGCGCAGCAGTTTCCTGAGCGGGTCGTAATGGCGGTCGGCCACGCGCTCCTTGAGCGGGATGATCGCGTTGTCGGTGATCCGTATCCCCTCGGGGCAGACCTTGGTACAGCACTTCGTGATGTTGCAGTAGCCGATCCCGTGGGTCTGTTTCAGATCGTCGAGACGGTCTCCGGAATCCAGCGGGTGCATCTCCAGCGCCGCGGTGTGGACGAGGAACCGCGGCCCGATGAATCTTTCATGGTGCTCGTGCTCCCGCAGCACGTGGCAGACGTCCTGACAGAGAAAGCACTCGATGCACTTGCGAAACTCCTGGGTTCTATCGATGTCTCGCTGGTCCATTCGCCAGCCGCCTCCGGCTTCCGCGGGAACCGGCTCGTATGCCCGGATCTTTCGCTTAACCTCGTAGTTCCAGGAGACATTCGTGACGAGGTCCTTGATGCTGGGGAAGGCGCGCATCGGCTCGACGGTGATCGGCCGGTCGGCGGGTAGCTCGCTCATCCGCGTCATGCACATCAGTCGAGGCATACCGTTGATCTCCGCCGAGCAGGAGCCGCACTTGCCCGCCTTGCAATTCCACCGCACCGCCAGGTCGTTGGCGCGCTCTGCCTGGATCCTGTGAATCGCATCGAGCACGACCATCCCTTCACTGATATCGCAGGTGTGATCCTGGAACGCGCCTCCGTGGGAGTCCCCGCGCCAGATGCGGAAGGTGGCCTCGGCCATTAGCCCATCTCCTCGATGATCTGTTTCAGCTCGTCCCTCATGTGAGGGATCGGCTTGCGCGATACCTGCATGGAACCGTCGGAACCCTTCCGGATGATGATATTGATCCGCGCCTCCGTCTCATCCTTGACCGGAATGTCCTCACGAAAGTGCGCGCCTCGGCTCTCGCGCCTCTCCCGACCCGCGCGCGCCACCGCCTCGGCAACAGTCAGCAGATTCCGCAGGTCGAGCGCCGTGTGCCAGCCGGCGTTGAACTCACGGTTCCCCTTGGCGGCGACGTGGATTACCCGTGCCTTGAGCGCTTCGATCGTTTCGAGCGCCCGGCTCATCTGCTCCTCCCGCCGGACGATGCCGACGTTCTCCTGCATCACCTCCTGGAGCGCCTCCTGGATGGCGTAAGGGTTCTCACCCCCCCCCTCGCTCCCGCGGTCGAACGGTTCGAGAGCTCGGCGCGAGGCTTCTTCGATCTGTCCCTCCGCGATCCTTCCCGTGCCTTTCTCGCGGGCGTATCGGACCGCGTGCTCTCCCGCTCTCTTGCCGAAGACGAGAAGATCCGAAAGCGAGTTACCCCCGAGCCGGTTCGCGCCGTGCAGGCCGCCAGCACACTCGCCCGCGGCGAACAGTCCCGGCACGGTTGACATCTGGGTCTCGGGGTGGACCCGGATCCCCCCCATGGCGTAGTGGGTCGTGGGACCGATCTCCATCGGTTGGCGTGTGATATCGATGTCGGCGAGTTGCATGAACTGGTGGTACATGCTCGGCAGCTTCTTCTTGATCCGGTCGGCCGCGTGCGGCAGCTTCTCCTTGAGCCAGGAAATGTCGAGGAAGACCCCACCGTGGGGACTGCCGCGCCCCTCGCGGATCTCACGCACGATGCACCGCGCCACATGGTCTCGGGTCAGAAGCTCGGGCGGACGCTTTGCGGACTGATCTCCCTGCGTGTAGCGCCAGCCTTCCTCTTCATCATCGGCCGTTTGCGCCCTGTAGTTATCAGGAATGTCATCGAACATGAAGCGGCGGCCGTCCTTGTTGACGAGCTTGCCCCCTTCTCCGCGGACCGCCTCGGTGACGAGGATCCCTTGGACACTGGGGGGCCAGATCATCCCGGTCGGATGGAACTGAACGAATTCCATGTCGATGAGATCGGCGCCCGCATGATATCCGAGGGCATGGCCGTCGCCTGTGTACTCCCAGCTGTTGCTCGTGATCTTGAAGGC
>JBHHZN010000319.1:0-2135 GCA_046758155.1 Acidobacteriota bacterium
GAACTTGCTCGCGACGAGTTTCTTGAGCGCCTCGATAGCTTTCTGCTCGTCGTCTCCTTCCGCCCGCAGCATCAAGGTGGATCCCTTCGCGGCCGCGAGAGTGAGCAGCCCCACGATCGACTTGCCGTCCACCGCGACGCCGTCTCGCAGCAAGCTGATGCGCGAGGAAAAGTCCCCGGCAAGTCTAGCGAACTTTCCCGCGGCTCGCATGTGCAGACCCAACTCGTTGACGATGGTGATCTCGGCCTCGATCATCCATCACCCTTCCTGTCCGGCGGAGTGTCCTCCCCTTCAGGGGATTTCGATCTCAGCGCACGCGATGGTATTTGAATCGATTCACGGCCACGATGACAGACGACTTCGGCGAGCTCACCGAGCGATCGCACGCGCGGCGCGGCGTTGGCGAATTTCAACAACATCGACAGGTTCACCCCGGTCACGACCTCTATCTTGCCCGGGTCGAGGAGTGTGAGGCTCAGGTTCGAGGCCGTCCCCCCGAACATATCCGTCATGATGAGCACGCCGTCCTCGGCGTCCACTTCCTGGATCGCATCCACGATCTTGCGACGCGCATCCACGACATTCTCGTCCCACCCGATACAGACGGGACGCAGCTTGCACCCGTCGCCGAAGATCCTGGTGGCCGCCTTGATGATCTCCTCCGCGACATTACCGTGCGTGACAACCAGTGCTCCGATCATGCGTGATGCGACTCCTGGGTCTTCCAGAGATCACGATGTGTGGTCTTGACACGGAATTCCTTCCCGGCGAGTTTTTCACCCATCTTCTGAGCCATCGCCACCGATCGATGGCGGCCGCCGGTGCACCCGATCGCCACCGTCAAGTACGATTTGCCTTCCGTGGCAAAGCGGGGTATCAGGAAGAGGAGCAGGGAATGCACCATGGAGAAATACTGCCGGTAATCCTCGATCGCCTCCAGGTACTCCAGGACCTCCGCGTCGAGCCCCGAGCGAGCTCTCAGAGAATCCACATAGTAGGGGTTCGGAAGGAACCTGGCATCAAAGAGCAGGTCGGCCTCGGCCGGCACACCGTACTTGTACCCGAAGCTGACGACGAAGATCAGCGGGGATCCCTTTCCTCCCGTCTCAGAGAACTTGTCGAACAAGTGCACCCTGAACTCGTGAACGTTGAAACCGGACGAATCGATGATGGCATCCGCGCGGCGCCGGATCGGCTCGAGGATCTCCCGCTCTCTGCGAATCCCCTCCTCCACCGGGGCATGTCCCGCCAGCGGGTGGGGCCGCCGGGTTTCCGAGAACCGGCGAATCAGGGTATCGTTGGTGGCTTCGAAGAAGATGATCTTGCGCTCGATCTCCTGATGGCCGAGCTGATCGAGGATCTCGGGCAGATCGGACAGGAACGCTCCTTCACGAATATCGATGACCAGCGCCACTTTTCGAACATCATCCGCCCTTCTGCCGAGCAAGTCCATGAAGATCGGAATGAGGCGCACCGGCAAGTTATCCACACAGTAATAACCCATATCCTCGAAGCAGTTCGCCGCGAGGCTTTTCCCCGAGCCCGATAACCCCGTGATGATGACAAGCCGTCGTCGATTCATCGCCTCTTGCCCGATGTGGTTCGCGCCTGTTTGCGCGAGTCGGCCTTCGCGGCGCCGGCCTTCAACTGGGTATCGAGCCGGCTGGCGAGCTCACGCGCGGGATCGAACCCTTTTGTTCTCAGGAGATGATTCCGAGCCGCCACTTCGAGCAGAACCGACAAGTAACGTCCCGGAGCGACCGGCATAACGATGAACGGGACGGATACCCCCAGAATCTCGTAGCTACGCTCGTCCAGGCCCAGGCGTTCATACTGCTTTCCTTGCTCCCAGCGATCGAGCCGAACGACCAGTTCGACGTCCTTGACATATCGTACCGCGGCGACACCGAAAAGATCCTTGATGTTGATGATTCCGAGCCCGCGAACTTCCATGTGGTAGCGCGTCAACTCCGGGCCGGTCCCGCGCAGCACCCCCCCTTTCTTCTTGATCTCCACGAGGTCGTCCGATACCAGGCGATGGCCGCGGACGATGAGATCCAGGGCGCATTCGCTCTTGCCCACGCCGCTGTCGCCGATGAACACGATGTTCGTGCAGCCGTGCGCCTCGAAGCTCC
>JBHHZN010000320.1:0-2111 GCA_046758155.1 Acidobacteriota bacterium
CGCATCTCCCGCGCCCAGAAGCAGGGCCGCATCGAGTACGAAATCTGACTCCGCGATCGTGGCCCCCGCATGTCCCGTTCTCCATTCCCCATTCTCCATCCCCCGCGTCCCGGTCCCTCACACGGCGCGATTCCAGGGAACTGCGAACAATACAGCCTACTTTCCGTGTTGCGGCGCGTGCTTTACGAGGCGGTTCGCGTCGCGTTGATCGGGGTATTTCCCGCTTCCCTTCCCGTGGGCACCTGGGGGTGGGAAGGGAAGAGGGGGGACGGGGCGCTGCCCCGGACCCCGAGGTTTTCCGAGGCATGGCCCTCCGGTGTCCGATGGCGGTGGGTTGCGGGGCACAGGAAAGCCCCCTGACCGTTGGTGACGACCAGGGGGCATGGGTGCATCATCGGCGCACCGTCGGGCCCTGGCTATCCCTCGGCAGGTTGCTCCTCAGCAGAGCCTGCCTCCGTTTCGCCAGAGCTCGTGGCCGAGGCGGGAGCTGTCCGAGGAGGCGCCAGGTCCCACCCGGCGTTGCCGCGGCGGATGTGCCGGTCCTGCTCGAGCTGTCGCAGCGCATCGACGAGGCCCTGCATGCGGACGCGCAGCGCGGCGCGGAGATCGTCGAGGCGGCGAGCCTGACCAGGGGGTCGAGCACCAGCAGTTTCGGACGGTATCTCTCCACGGTGGCCCGAAGCCGTGCCTGGTCCTTCTGCGATTCGAGCCGCAGGCTTCTGTGCATCACGAGGTGAATCGGCAGCTCGGCGAGCGACAAGCCGCGTGGCTCGAGAACTCGAACAGGTCCGCGGCGGCGATCTCCTTGGTGAAGGGCAGCCGCGCGAGCCCGAAGCGATTCATCATCGCGCGCATGCCTCCGTCCTCGAGCCACAGCAGGTCGGGGCGCAGCACCTGGTAGTACAGCGTCACCTTGTGACCACGCAGGTGCGGCGGCACCTCGAAGACCTTGCCGCCGACGGTGCAGGTGGAGTCATTCTTGACCGCGCGCTCGACGTGCGCGACGAAGCTGGCCTCCAGCTCCGCGCTGTCCTCGACGAAACGGATCTCCCCGGCATCCTCCTCGAAGACATCCAGCGGCGTCCGGCCGCACAGTCCGCGGTGGGGCCGGATGTTGTGCTCGCCGTTGACCCATGCCATGAGGCGCAGGTTGAGTTCGTCGATCGCCCCGACCGCACCGGGGGCGAGCCGGTCGAGGACGTGTCCGCGCAGGGTACGCCAGAAACGCTCGATCTTCCCCTTGCTCGCGCCGTCGTAGGGACGGGCGTGGACCAGCCGAATCCCGAGCCTCGCGCACGTGACGCGGGCATCGGCTCCCGTGAAGCTTCCGTGGTTGTCGAGCAGGAGGCTCCCGGGCACTCCCCGCCGGCGCACGGCCTCGAACAGCACCCGCAGGAAGTCCTCCTGGCGTTCGTGGAAGCTCGCGCGCAGGCAGGTGATGAGCCGGCTCTTGTCGTCCAACAGCCCGAAGATCTTCACCCGCACCTCGCGACCCGCCTCGGGGTCCAGCAGCTTCGGCCCGTGGCAGGCGTCGCCCTGCCACAGCTCGCCGCACGTCGCCGCCACGAAACGGTGGCGGGCCGCCACCTCGAGCTCCATCTTCGGGCCGCTGAGCCCGTGCCGGGAGAGCAGCCGGTTCACCGCCGAAGCGCTGAAGTCACCTCGGCGCATCACCCCGACGTTCTCGAGCTCGCGCAGGATCAGGGGCGTCGAGCGCCCCGGATCCTCCCGCTTCAGGTCCAGGATGAGCCTCTGGAGGTCGGCCGGGATCGAGCGCGAGCACCCGCGGTCCTTGCGCTCCTGCGGGACCAGCCCGTCGAAGCCGTGCTTCCGGTAGGCGTAGAGCCAGGACTGGATCGTCTTGGCCGCCACACCGCGCGTCTTTCCATCGGGAAAGATCCACCGCTCGCCCGCCTTCTTCTCCAGCGCATCGCGCACGGCGCCGCGCCGCAGCTCGGTGTGCACCAGGTCTCCCAGGACCGCTAGCCTGGATTATGCATGAAGCGAACCGCCCGGCGGGCGATCCAACCGCGTGACCGCTCGTTCGAGCCTCGATGTATGGCAGGGATACGCCTTCGGCCTCGTCCGAACGCCCACGCGGTCGGCTTGCC
>JBHHZN010000321.1:0-2104 GCA_046758155.1 Acidobacteriota bacterium
TCCTCAGCGGCATCGTACGCAACGTCTGTCGCGTCCCGGGCGCACCCCCCGATGCTCCCACCTTCGACGTCGTCACGACACCCAGCGCGAAACAACAACGTGCCTACCAGTTGCTCGAGACCATCAAAGTGTAGGCAGAGGCATGCACCCCGTTGTTCGTCTATCTCCTACAAGTTGCACGAGATCCTGTCTTTTCTGTCGGGGAACTTCAGCTTAGGGCCGGATCCGGCCCTCGGGTAGGGCCGCCCGGCAGGCCGCGCGCGGCGGGGCCGATGGGGGGTCAGGCCAGGCGAGGCCGTCCGGGCGGTCGCGCGACGGCGAGAGTCGTGCTTCAGGGACAGCCGAGGCCGGAGGCCTGGATCCAGTCGTCACGCGATCCGGCCTGCGAGGGTTGTCCCGAGTCGTAGCTTCCGGACGTGCTTCCGGCCACGTCGCGCACCAGGAACCAGTGAAGGCCACCCACCGGAGGGTCGGGGGTGACCGCGAGGGAGGCGCCGGTGATGTCGTCGCCGAGGCACCCGCGAAGGGCCGCCGCGTATCCTCCCTGTGCGCCGCTCTGCGCCGCGAGATCTCCGTAAACGACATCGTAACCGGTGGCGCCGGGGACCGGACTCCACCGCATCCCGGTGTCATCGAGCTGCAGGGAGATGGCGACCGGCACGGCCGTCACGCTCAGAGGCCGGTCGTGGCAACGCAGGTTGTTCAGCATCACCATCGCCTCGATGGCGGGAAACGTCACCGTCGTGGCGACGAGCCCGCTGTCGTATCGTTCGACCGGGCCGTCGTTGACCTGCAGGTCGAGGACGAGCTGCTGGGAAGGCATCACTCCGGTGCCGAGGCGGAACGTGCCCGAGCCGGTGATGCGGTTGCCGAGCACGGGTACCGTCCAGTCCACCCGGGTCACATCGAACAGTTGAAACGAGCCGTCGGTACCGGTGGGTTGCAGGCGAAAGCTCCCTGCCATCGGAAGCGGCGCCAGCAGGGGACACAGGCAAGGGGCGAAGCAGCCCTCCTGGAAGGTGCTGTCTCCGACCAGGCCGTACGGCGTGGCGGCGGCAGCGAGGGCGCACGAGAGGACCATGCAGGCGGCACCCGCCGCGAGGGTATGGAGGAGTCTCGAGCCTCGATGCATGACGCCCTCCGGGCAACGGTCCCGGGTCATTCCCAGCGATTTCTCTTTTCTTAATGGTATCCCGATCCTCCCGAGTGGATCAAGAAGAATTTCCCGGAAATCGGGGATAGGATACTTTTTCGCCTCCCCCCAATCGTGGTACGATTCTAGTACCCCATCACAGCATGCTCAGTCGGCGCAGAACTCTGCAGCCGACCCAGGAGATCATCCAGCGATGAACCCCACCGACTTCGACACCTTCTTCAAGAAAGCCACCGGGTTCGACCCGTTTCCCTTCCAGCGGACCTTCGCCGAGGCATCGTCCCTCCCGCAGATCGTTCGTGCTCCCACGGGTCTGGGCAAGACAGCCATGGCCATCATCTGCTGGCTCTGGCGTCGATTCACTGCTGATGAGAAGTTGCGAGCGGATACGCCGCGGCGGTTGGTTTACTGCCTGCCAATGCGGGTCTTGGTCGAGCAGATCCGCGAGTGCGCTCTGGACTGGTTGGACGCAACCGGCCTTCTTGCGGGGACAGTCGAGCGCGAACCGCCGAAAAACGGCCGGCGGGGTAGGGTCAAGGCCGCAACCTACCGGTGGAACGACGCCATGCTCGATCAGGTCGCCGTCCACGCCCTGATGGGTGGCGAGCACGCCCGGGACTGGGACATCCACCCCGAGGCCAATCAGATCCTCATCGGTACCCAGGACATGCTGCTCTCGCGCGCGCTGAACCGCGGGTACGCCGCAAGCCGCGCGCGATGGCCAATCCAGTTCGGCCTGCTTCATACCGACTGCCTCTGGGTCTTCGACGAGATCCAGTTGATGGGTGCAGGACTCGCCACGTCCGCGCAGCTGGAAGCATTCCGGCGGAAGCTTCCGCACCAGGGCGCAGAATCGCTGGCGAACGGCCACCGCTGCCGGAGCGTGTGGATGTCGGCGACGATGCAGCGTGAATGGCTCGGGACCGTAGACCTCGCACCGCGCATCGAGGG
>JBHHZN010000322.1:0-2077 GCA_046758155.1 Acidobacteriota bacterium
GGATATTCCTGCCGGTGAGCTTGGTGGCATCGTTGCTTTTTCTCGGGTCGCTGACCTATGACGTCCTGGTTCTGCACGACCTCACGGAGAAGACGCTCATTTTCCTGTTCGGCTCGTTGCAGCTGCTGGCTATCGGCGTGCTGGCGGACCTGATCACCAAGCGTCTCTACGGAGACGGGCGGTGATGCGGTGAGGGGTGCTTCCGCGCCGGCAGGGTCGGATGGCTCGACCGCCGGGCAGAAAGTCCGCCAGGTGGAGCTGCACCGGCATGTTGCCGGCAATTACCGGCTTCGTTACGATGCGGCGCCCTCCATCGTTTTCCAGCGGTTCTGGAACGCGGAGATCCTTTCCCTGCTTCCTGATCCGATCCCCTCTCCCGTGCTCGACAACGGATGCGGCGCAGGCATCCTGCTCTGCGACCTGGCGGCGCGTTGCGACACGGTGTACGGACTGGATCTCAGCGCCGAGATGCTCGAGCAGGCGCGGCACAGGGCGCCCGAGGTCGATCTCCGGGAGGGAGATCTGGAGAATCTTCCGTATCCCGACGGCTTCTTCGCCACCGTGGTCTGTCGGGGCTCGCTCCACCACGTTCCCTCCCGGCAAGACGCCGTGGCGGAGATCAATCGCGTTCTGTCGCCGGGGGGCATGCTGGTCATGACGGAGCCGTCCAACGAGTTCTTCCTGGTCCGGTGGGCCCGAGGATTGCTCTACCGCTGTTCATCGAAGTTCGACCAGGGGGATCGGGGGTTCACGCGGCGGGAGATCGAGCAACTACTCCGCGGAGTGGGTCTCGAGCCGGTGGTCTTCAAGAGGTTCGGTTACCTGTCGTACTTGATCAGCGGTTTTCCCGATGTTCTTCCGCTCATCCTCTACATCCCGGGCAACGTGCTGCTGACGCGGACGTTGATCCGCATCGATCGGTTTCTCTCGAAGGTGCCGGGCCTGAACATCTGTTCTTTTCACCTGATCGGGCTGGCAAGAAAGCCGAGCGTTGCCGACCAGCGCTCCTGACACCATGAAACGCCTGGGCCGGTTCTTGTACAAATTGATCGGCCCTCTCGTCTTTCTCGGCTTGATCTGGTTCACCGACCTGTCGCAGGTCGGTGAGGTCTGGAAGCGGGGCCGGCCGCTTCTCCTGATAGCGGCGGCCGGCATCAACATCCTGGTTATTCTGGTGAAGGGTTGGCGCTGGCGTCGACTGCTGACCTACCAGGGTATCGATTACGGGTTCGCGCCGGCGGCCCGATACTACGCGATCGGCTGTGCGCTGGGCGCCTGGACTCCCGGCCGACTCGGTGACTTCTCCCGGGCGATCGCCGTGCAGAAGGACTGCAAGGTCGGTCTCGGACGAGCGGCGTCCTCGGTCATCGCGGATCGGCTGCTGGACGCCGTCGTGCTGGGAGGGGTGGCCGCCGTCGGAGCCGCGGTCCTGCCGCTTCGCCATAACTTGTGGATCGGGGGGGCCGGCCTCGTGGCGGTGGCGATCACGGCCTGGGTGGTTTTCCGGCGGATACAGGCAGGAGGCGCCGGCGCCGCCGTGCGGAGCGGCGCCGTGAGGATAGCCGGTGTGATGGGCACCAGTGAGCGGATGAAGCGTCTCGGAGCTTCCGCGGACGATGTCGGTGCCGCCATCGACAGCCTCGTGATGCTGGTGAGGCCTCGGCGCGTGATGGTCCTGGCGACGGTCGCGGCGACCCTGCTGGTGTACCTGCAAGGGTACCTGGTCGCTCACAGCCTCGGCATGGAGGTGGGATTCTGGAGGCTGGCGGTCGCCTTGTCGGCCGTCAGCATCGCGTCCTTGATTCCGGTCACGGTGGCCGGCATCGGGACACGCGAGGCTGTCCTCGCCCTGTTCCTCACGCCCGCGGGGGTCACGATGCCGGAGATCATCGGGTTCTCGCTGGTCTATTTCATGCTCATCAGCGGGAGTCTCGCCCTGATCGGGGCGACCGCGTGGGTCCTCACGCCGGTATCGAACGTCAGGGTGCTTCCGTGAGTCGGGCCGGTTCCCGGCCGGGCTGGACCTCCCGCGCGAGAATGCCCTAGAATATCCCGCCACGGTGGGCGGCTAGCTCAG
>JBHHZN010000323.1:0-2074 GCA_046758155.1 Acidobacteriota bacterium
ACGCCATGCAGGAAGGAAATGGCGGTCCATCATCCTACTAACTACAGCCCGCGATCAACCGCGGGCGCGGCAGGTGGGTTCCTGTTCCGGGTGAGCCCCTTCAGAAGAATTGGCGATCGCGAGCAGGAGAACAAGCGATCGGCTTCAGCGGAATACGCCCCTGAGGGTAGAGTCCCCCCTTTGGCCGGGGATTCGAGGTGCGAGTGTTGGCTGGCGGGAGGTGTTGGGCGGACCGGTCTTTACCCCGACCGCCCGGGTTCTTGTCGGCAAGCCGTGGTTGCGTCTAGACCGGACACCGGCGGTTTCCCCCGTCGCGGAAGATCTCTCACGGCATGGTCCTGGATGGGACCGTGATCACGGAGACGGGTAACGATGGGATGAAAACCTTGGTAGGCCCTGCAGGATTCGAACCTGCGACCTTCTGATTCGTAGTCCCTGAAGGGTGATCACCGGTGACAACAGTCCACAACTCACCCCAATAACGGCGGAAAACTGCGGGCTCGGGTGTTGGGCTGGTATGGCAGGGTTAGGCGAGGGTTTCCGGACAAAACACCGACACTGGCTCCATGAATGAGGATGTGGGAGGGGCTTTCTTGTAAACTGAAAAGCCCGTCAGTTGCCGGAAAGGGGCCTTTCGAACATGTCGATGCAATCGTTTCTGCGGACGCGGCGTCGCGACCCATGGTGGGTCCAGCCGCTGTTCATCTTCGTCGGTCTGGGTGGTTTCATCGTTTACGCGACCTGGGCGGCCTTTCAGGGCGATCATTACGCCGCAGGGCCCTATCTTTCACCCTTTTACTCGCCGGAGATCTTCGGCGAATCGCCTCACAGTCTGCTGGGCCCCAAGCCGGACTGGTTTCCAGGTTGGCTTCCCTGGTCCCCCGCGTTTCTCATCCTCTGGGCGCCTGCCGGTTTCCGGCTCACCTGCTACTACTACCGCGGCGCCTACTACAAGGGGTTTTGGGCCGACCCGCCCGCCTGTACGGTCGGCGAGCCGCGCAAGAGCTACCTGGGGGAGAATGCCTTCCCACTGATCCTGCAAAACGTCCACCGCTACTTTCTCTACATGGCCCTGCTCTTCCTCGTCTTCTTGAGCTACGACGTGTGGAGCGCCCTGTGGTTCGACGACGGCGCGGGTCCCGTGTTCGGGATAGGTCTGGGTACGATCATCCTGGCGGTCAACGTGCTCTTGCTGGGGGGCTACACACTGGGATGTCACTCCCTGCGTCACCTCGTTGGAGGATCCCTCGACAAGTTCTCGCGAGCTCCGCTGCGGGCTTGGGCGCACGGGTGCGCAAGCTGCCTGAACGAGCGTCACATGGCATGGGCATGGAGCAGTCTGATCATGGTGGCCTTCTCGGATGTCTATGTCCGACTTTGCGCGATGGGCATCTGGACCGACTGGAGAATCCTCTGATGCCCCCCTACGAGACCCACGAGCACGACGTGCTGGTCGTCGGGGCGGGTGGGGCGGGTCTCAGAGCCGCCATCGAGGCCTCGGCAGCCGGAGCCCGCGTGGGATTGGTCTGCAAGTCGCTCTTGGGGAAGGCTCACACGGTCATGGCCGAAGGAGGAATCGCCGCCTCGCTGGCACACGTGGACGACCGCGACGACTGGAGGGTGCACTTCGCAGACACGATGCGGGGAGGGCAGTACGTCAACAACTGGAGGATGGCCGAGCTACATGCGAAGGAAGCGCCCGTTCGCGTCCGAGAGCTGGAGGCCTGGGGGGCGGTGTTCGATCGGACCGATGAAGGACGGATCCACCAGCGGCACTTTGGGGGACACAAGTATCCCAGGCTAGCTCACGTGGCAGACCGCACCGGACTCGAGATGCTCCGGACGCTTCAGGACCACGGCGTTCACATGGGGATCGACGTTCACATGGAAATGACGATCGTCACACTCCTCATGGACGGCGATCGCGTGACAGGCGCCTTCGGATACGATCGGGAGCGGGGGAGGTTTCACGTCTTCAGAGCCGGGGCGATCGTGCTGGCGACGGGGGGGATCGGTCGCGCCTTCAAGATCACGAGCAACAGCTGGGAGTACACAGGCGACGGCCATGCCCTCG
>JBHHZN010000324.1:0-2066 GCA_046758155.1 Acidobacteriota bacterium
AGGAATCGGTGTCCGTACGTCAGGCGGCCGGACCGGACACCGAGGAACTCGAAATCGACGATCTCCTCGTCGAGCAGCGCCAGGATCCATCGCACCGGCCGAACGAAACGATGTCCCTGCCGCCCCCACTTCATCATCTTCGGAAATCTCATCGCCCCGAGGACATCCGGGCAGGCCCGGGCCAGCACCTCGGAGGCCGCGCGTCCGGGCACCGAGCGGCGAACCCCGACGACGACCCCCTTGCGCGTCTCGATGCGCTCGAGCTGCTCGACCGCGACAGCCTGTGCCTTCGCGAAGCCGATGGCGGCCCGGGTCGGCCGACCATCCGCGCCGTACGACGCGGAAACAGCGGGGCCGGTGATCAGTTCGACCCGATCCTCCTCGCCCGATCGGATCCCGCTGATGATCGCCACCAGCCGCCGCGGTCCTCCGAACACGGCAGGGGTCTCGCATTCCCCTCCCAGGCCGCTGTCGTTAGTCAGTCTCTCGAGGAGTCCTGCGCGCAGATCCTCCAGCGCCGGCGGCAAGGTTCCCGCCGGGATCTCTTCGCATCCGACCTCGAGAAGAAAAGTCCGCGGACGACTCATGCGTCGCGGCTCCTCGCGAGGGGAAAACCCTGCTTCTCACGGCTCGCGAGAAACTCCAGCGCGCACGCGCTGGCCAGCCGTCTCACGCGGGCGATATAACCGGTCCTCTCGGTCACGCCGAGGGCGCCGCGGGCCTCGAGGACATTGAAAGTGTGCGAGCATTTCAAGCAGGCATCATAGGCCGGGCCGACGGCGCCTTCCTCCAGAAGTCGGCGCGATTCCGACTCCTGCATCTCGAACAGCTTGCGATTCATCTCTATATCAGCGAGATCAAAACAGTAACGAGACTGCTCCAGCTCTTCCTGCCGCCTGATCTCACCGTACCGGATGAACTGCTCCGAGCCTGGCGGCCCGGGAGCCCACGGAAGATCGAAAACGTTCTCGACATTGTTGAGGAACATCCCGATGCGTTCGATCCCATAGGTGATCTCGGCCGAGATACAGTCCAGCTCGATCCCGCCGCACTGCTGGAAATAGGTGAACTGCGTGATCTCCATCCCGTCGCAAAGAACCTGCCATCCCACGCCGGCGGCTCCCAGGGTGGGAGATTCCCAGTTGTCCTCCTCGAAGCGGACGTCATGCTCCCGCGGGTCGACGCCGAAAGCCCGCAAGGACTCGAGATAAACATCCTGGATATCATCGGGCGACGGCTTCAGGATGACCTGGTACTGGAAGTGCTTGAACAGCCTGAACGGGTTCTCTCCATACCGCCCATCCGCCGGCCGCCGCGCCGGCTGGACGTATGCCACCCTCCACGGCTCCGGCCCGAGGACCCGAAAGAAAGTATCCGGGCTCATCGTGCCCGCCCCGACCTCCAGATCGTACGGCTGCGCGATCAGGCAGCCATGGCCCGCCCAGTATTTTTCGAGGGCCAGGATCAATTCCTGCAGCGTCACAGGGCCCGCACCTCCCTGAGAAACCGATAGGATCGGAAGGGATGTCCGACGAACGCGTTGAGCATCGCCACCGCCGCTTTCTCCATTTCCTCCAGGGCGACCCTGTCGGGCCTGAGCCGGGTCAGGTCCGCGGGGGCCAGGGTCCGGATCTGCCCCAGCAAGGTTATCGCGCGGGCGGACACCGCCACGCACTTCGATGGCTCCCGCCCCCCGCACGACGGGCAGGTGAAGCGCGGCATTTCCGCCACCGTGAGATAGCCGCCGCACGCGGAGACATCACGCCCGCAGGAGTCGCAACGGCTCAGGCTCGGGAACAGGCCGTGGAGCTTGAGCGTCCAGACCTCGAAATACCGCGCGAGCATCGCCACATCCACCCCCTCTCGAACAGCCCCCATCACCGACGTCAGGAGCCTGAAGTAGCGCGGATCCGCCTCGCGCTCGCGGCTGAACGTATCGACGATCTCGGCGATATAGCTCAGCAGCGCCGCCTTGGCCAGGTCTCCATGCAGCGTGAAGGACTCCTCGAGGAGATCGCATGAATCGATGCGGAGAAGATCGCGTCCCTTGCGGTCGAAATAGCTCA
>JBHHZN010000325.1:0-2051 GCA_046758155.1 Acidobacteriota bacterium
GGTCGATTCCCGTTGTCACTTGTCTTCGAGACCGAGCTCACGGCAGATCTTGGCTTCCAGATCCGCCTGACGCTGCTCGGAATCGAATGCTTCGCTGGTTCCTCGGAGAGCGGCACCGATCTGCCGGAACTGGCGCGCCAGCCGGTTGCAGTGGCGACAGATGAGCAGATGCAGCCACAGGCGCAGGCGTGTCCACGGGGTCTGATCCCGCAACTCATCCGTTCCCAGCAGCTTGGCAACCGTCTTGCAGTCGATCACTTCCGGTGTCCCCAACCCCGTGATTCGAGGCACTCACGCAGTCGAATCCTGGCCCTGTGCAGCAGCACACCGAAGTAAGTGGCGCTGACACCCTGGATCTTACAGATCTCCGGTGTGTCGAGTTGCTCTATCTCGCGCAGGACGAACGTCGAGCGCTGGCGGACGGGCAGCGTGTCGAGGCAGGAGGTGATCGCCTCGCCAATCTCCTTCGATTGCAGGAGACGGTCGAGATCCTTGGGTGGCTGCGTCCATCCTCCTCGGGAATCAAACCGGGATTCGAAGACCTCGTCGATCGGGTCATGGTGGGTTTCGCGCTGCTGCTCGCGCCGTCGTTCGAGAACCTTGCGGTGCAGGATGCCGAAGAGCCATGTCCGGATCCGCGAACGTCCCTCGAAACGCTGGATCGTCTCGAGAAAAGTGACCAGGGTGGACTGGGCGAGATCTTCCGCCTCCGGTTCGGAAAACCCTAGGGCGCGCGCGGCGCGGTACAAAGGACGCGTGTTATCGCGGATGACTTCGCGTAGAGTCTCGGCGTCCCGGCGATGCAGGCGCGAGAGAAGATCGGCATCAAGTGTCGTCACGCCACGGGGTCCCCTCAGCAGGCCGTGGTTTCGGTGGTACGGCACGGCGTGTAAGAAACCCGGCCCCTGTTGCACCCACCGTCGAAATCAACGCCGTGATTCGAAGCGACAGTGCCGATCGATCCACGGCCATCAGACCGGAGGCAAATGCATGTCCATGATCCTAGCTCCTCGATCCGAAAGCAAGTCGCGACGAGACACGGGGCCGATGAGAAGCAAGGCCCGAACGATGCTTCTGGCCGGGTTCCTGGGAGTCCTGGCCGCTTCCGCGGGATTCGCGACGACGGTGGAACCCGCCGCGCCCGGCAGGCGAGTGACCGTGAAGTCCAGTAAATCGTTCGAGCAGGTGACCGATGCGATCACATCGATGGTTGCGAGAAACGGCATGATGGTGATGGCGCAGGTCGATCAGGGGAAGATGCTTTCCATGACGGGCCTCCACCTGAAGGCGAAGTTGTTCCTGATCGGAAACCCGACCATCGGCAAGAAGTTGTTCGCGCAGGACCGCGCGGTCGGACTGTACGTCCCCTTGCGCGTCTATGTCTATGAGGCGGGCGACGGCAGGACGTACATTTCCTACGATCGCCCCTCCGCGTTGCTTGGCGAGTCCCAGGATGCCGATGTCCTGAAGATCGCCGGGATGCTGGACCGGAAGCTCCAGGGACTGACCACGATGGCCGCGCGGTAAGAGCTGTTCGCCCGGGGACCCGCAGGGGCCCCCGGGCCTCCTGGGCCCTCCGGGCCCGCCGCGGTATCGTTCTCTCATACGGAAGGCGATCACGATGCGCAGAACGGTTTCCTTGCTCCTCGCGGCTGCCGGCCCGCTGGCGTTTCCTCTCTCGCAGATGGGGTACGGATCTCTCGAGCGGTTGGCCGTGCTCATGGTGCTGCCGGCGGCCACCGGGTTGGTCGCGATCGGGTGGTGGGACGGTCGAAGATCCTCGGCGGTCGTCGGGTCTCTCCTGGCCCGCGGAGCGCTGTGGGGAACGCTGGCGACGTTCGCCCTCGAGACGATCAGGTATCCGGGATTCCGTCTCGGGTTCATGCCGGGAAACCTCCCGCGGCTCATGGGTGTGCTGTTGCTCGATCGGTTCGCGCAGGGTCCGTCCCTGCTGTCCGACCTGGCGGGATTCGGCTTGCACTTCTGGACGGGAGCCTGTTTCGGAATGATTCTCACGCTGGCCTCGCCGCGGCGAGGTCACATCAGGGCTG
>JBHHZN010000326.1:0-1998 GCA_046758155.1 Acidobacteriota bacterium
TGCAGTTGAAGAGCCGGCACCTGCTGGGCATCGAGGCCCTCACGCCCGAGGAGATCTCCTTGATCCTCGACACCGCCGAATCGTTCGCGGAGGTCTCCAGGCGCGAGATCAAGAAAGTTCCAACCTTGAGGGGACAGACGGTCATCAATCTTTTCTTCGAGCCGAGCACCCGGACCCGGACGTCCTTCGAGCTGGCGGAGAAGAGGCTGTCGGCCGATTCGCTCAATTTCTCGGCGAGCATGAGCAGCGTCGTCAAGGGCGAGACGCTGCTCGACACGGCGCGGAACCTGGAAGCCATGAATCCCGATTTCATCGTGCTGCGTCACGCCATGCCCGGAGCATACCATTTCCTGAGCAGGACCTGCCGCTCGTCCATCGTCAACGCCGGCGACGGAGCCCACGAGCACCCGACGCAGGCCCTGCTGGACGCCCTGACCATCCGGCAGAAGAAGGACCGCATCGCCGGACTGAAGGTCGTGATCGTGGGCGATATCCTGCACAGTCGAGTCGTGCGGTCCAACGTGTTCCTGCTCAACAAGATGGGCGCCAAGGTCACCCTGGTGGGCCCTGCCACCTTGATGCCGGTCGATATCGAGAAGATGGGGGTGAGAGTCACCAGCAGGCTGGAGGACGTGCTCGAGGGCGCCGACGTCATCATGATGCTGCGGATTCAGACGGAACGACAGGGGAAGGGGTACTTCCCGTCGGTGCGGGAGTATTTCAGCCTGTTCGGTCTGAATGAAGAACGGGTCAATCAGGCCAAACCGGACGTCATCATCATGCACCCCGGCCCGATCAACCGTGGCGTGGAGATCGCGTCGGATGTCGCCGATGGTCCTTATTCCGTCATCCTGAACCAGGTGACCAACGGCGTGGCGATCCGTATGGCGGTGCTCTACCTGCTGGCGGGGGGTACGCCGCCTCCGGTGGCGCAGTAAGGGACCAGGGGGAACGGGCATGGCGAAGCTCCTGCTGAAAAACGGACGCGTGGTGGATCCGGCCAACGGCATCGACGAGGTCCGCGATGTGCTCGTCGATGCGGGTGTTATCGCCCGGGTGGAGGCCAACCTCGACCCCTCCGAAGCCGACACGATGTACGATTGCGCGGGAATGGTGGTGGCGCCCGGCTTCGTCGACATGCATGTTCACCTGCGCGAGCCCGGCCGTGAGGATCAAGAAACGATCGCGTCCGGCGGCCGCGCCGCGGCCGCCGGCGGATTCACGGCCGTGGCCTGCATGCCCAATACGCGGCCGGTCAACGACGACCAGAGCGTCACCCAGTTCATCCTGGCGCAGGCGAGGCGCTGCTCTCCCGTTCGCGTGCATCCCATCGGAGCCATCACGAAGGGCTCGATGGGTGAAGAGCTGTCGGAGATCGGCGATCTGGTCCATCTCGGGTGCGTGGCGATCTCCGATGACGGGCGCCCGGTAAGATCGGGTTTCGTCATGCGCAAGGCCCTGGAGTATGCCACGATGTTCGGCATTCCCGTCATCAACCATGCGCAGGATCTCGATCTGGCGGGCGAGGGTGTCATGAATGAGGGGTTCTATTCCACGGTGCTGGGCATGAGGGGCATGAGCCCGGCCGCCGAGGATGTGATGGTCTACCGTGATATTCTCCTCGCCGAGATCACCGGCGGCCGCATTCATATCCCTCATATCAGCACCGCTCGCTCGGTCGAGCTGGTCCGCGACGCCAGGGCCAGGGGCACGGCGGTGACTTGCGAGGTAGCGCCGCATCATTTCGCGTTGACCGATGAGGCGGTGTGTGGATACGACACGAACATGAAGATGAATCCCCCGCTGCGTTCGGAGCGGGACCGCGGGGCCATCATCGAGGCCATCTCCGATGGAATCATCGACACCGTGGCCTCCGATCACGCGCCGCACTGCCGAGAGGAGAAGGAAGTCGAGTTCGATCGCGCCCCGTTCGGGGTGATCGGATTGGAAACCGCCGTCCCTCTCGGATTGGATCGCCTGGTCGGGGGCACACACATA
>JBHHZN010000327.1:0-1989 GCA_046758155.1 Acidobacteriota bacterium
GGACAGATCCCGAATGCGCTCCAGGCCGTACAGTTCATCACGACCGGGACACCGGTCAACTCGCCGAAGGCCCGGATCAGATCATGATACGAAGGATTGACCTCCCGCCTGACCGATTGAACTCGCGCCGATCCGTCCACGTGCGTGACGGCCGCGATCTCCCGGCGCTTGTCCGGCTTGACCTGAAACGTCAGTATCATGAAGGGCGACGGCCTGAACCCCTCGAAGTATTCCGATCCACGCTCCTCGATCACGCTTGGCGCGAACGGACGCCAACCTTCACGAAACTTCGCCACCGCATTGACCTTGTCCCTCATCGCCGGGTCACGCGGATCGGCCAGGATCGACCGGTTCCCCAGGGCCCTCGGACCGAACTCCATCCGTCCCTGGAACCAGCCGATGATCTTCCCCTCCGCCAGGGCCTCGGCCGCGGCCCGGGGCGGATCCTCCAGACGAGTGTAGGACAGCTTGTAGGTTCTCAGAGCGGCCTCGATCTCGGCGTCGGAGAACCCTGGGCCCAGATAGACATGATCCATCCTCTGGCGCGGAAGCGGCAGCCCGAGCCGCGCGTACACACCGAGCGCGGCGCCGAGGGCGGTGCCGTCATCGGCGGAAGCGGGCTGGATGAAGATCTCATCGATCATCCCCGAGGCGAGGATGGCGCCGTTCGCCTTCGAGTTGAGCGCCACGCCTCCGGCCATGCACAGCCTGCGGCTGCCCGCCCGCTTCACGATGCGGTCCGCCAGACCCAGCATCGACTGCTCGCACACCTCCTGGATGGCATACGCGATGTCCTTGTGTCTGCCGGAGATCTCCGACTCGGGCGCCCGGCTCTCTCCGAACTCCTCGATCAGGGCCGTCAGATCCCGGTTTCTCCTTCCCATCAGGCGTCTCTGGGCGATCGTGTACCTCCCGCCGTTGAGGCTGATGAACTTTTCCAGCGAGACGCCGCGGTTGCCGTAGGGCGCCAGCCCCATGACCTTCCATTCGTCGGCGTTGGGGCGGAACCCGAGGTAGGCCGTGAAGGCCGCGTACAGAAAACCAAGCGAATTGGGGAAGGGGTACGACTCGGCCAGGCGGATCTCGTCGCCGCTCGCCCTCCACAGCGTCGTTGATTCCCAGGCTCCCCGCCCGTCCAGGATGAGAATCGCCGACTCTTCGAATCCCGACATCACGTAGGAACTCAGGGCATGCGCGAAGTGGTGGTCGACGAAGAAGATCTCCCGGGGGTGCCGCCCGAACTCCCTGTTGAGAAACTTGATGCCGCCCTGCTGGTGCCTCTCACGGACATACCTTCGGGTGCTGTTGACAAAGTAATCGGAGAGAAGCGGGAGCCTGCCGGTGGCGAAACATTTCAGATCATGCCGAAAGCTCGTCCCTGGTTTCTGCCAGCCGAAGGCGACGTGATCCACATCGCGGTACTCGATTCCCGCCTGCTCGAGGCAGAAACGGATGGAACGCCGTGGGAACGAGTGGTCCTTCTTGATCCGGGAAAGCCGTTCTTCGGCGATGGCGCAGAGGACCTCCCCGTCCTTCAGCAGGACAGCAGAAGAATCATGGTCGTAGTAGTTGACCCCGAGCACGTACACGAGGCTACGTCCTCAACTGCCGGCCGCGGCCATGACGCCTCGGGCTTCTTGCGGACAGGATGCACGGGACAATCTGGACAATGACGACGCCACCGGCGTCACGACGATCGACCGCCCGTGTTCTTCCGGATGCCCCTGAACCAGGCGACCTTCATGTGCTCAGGCTCGGCCTCGGGCTCCCGGTAGGTCCGGTAGTAGTAGGAATAGTAGTTGTAGTACGAACCCGGCGTATCCTGCACCTTGTTGAGGATGACGCCGAGGATCCGCGCCTTGGCCGTCTCGAGCGATTCCTTGACCTGCATCACGGCCTTGCGCGAAATACCGCCCGATTCGGCGACCAGGATCGCGGCATCGAGCTCACCGGCCAGCAGCATCGCATCGGCCACCAGCAGCGTCGGGG
>JBHHZN010000328.1:0-1962 GCA_046758155.1 Acidobacteriota bacterium
GGCCGGATCATCGATGCCAACGGTCTCGGACGTGATGACACCACCGATCTGCTCGTGGTGGGGTTGTCCGCCTCGGATATCGTGGGACACAGCTATGGACCTGCCAGCCAGGAGTACCTCGACACGATTCTTCGTGTGGACCGCTGGCTCGACGAGTTCATCCAACATGCCGAGGCGGCCGGCGCGGCGAGCCGTGGAGGCGTCGTGTTCGCCCTGAGCTCGGACCATGGGGTCCTGCCGCTTCCGGAGACTCTGCCCTGGGGCAGGCGCATCGACCGCGAGGCCCTCTTGAGCCGGTTCGAGGCGGCGCTGAACGCGAGCCTGGATCCGGAGGAGCCGGACCATTTCGTGGAGTCCTTCCACTCGGGCCATATCTATTTCGATCGGCGCGCTCTGGGCCGGCATGATGTGTCCATCGATCGTGCGCGCGAGCAGGCCCGCAAGATCCTGACGGGGTTGGCCGGGATCGTCCGTGTCTATCGCCCCGTTGATCTCGCGGCGTCCTCGGGCGGAGATCCGTTTCTGGAGCTGTATCGCCACTCCTATGATCCCCGCCGCGGAGGTGATCTCGTCGTGCAACCGTGCCGCGGGTGCTTGCTCGTGTCGAGCGCCGAGGGGACATCGCACGGATCCCCTTATGCCGATGATCGGGACGTGCCGATGATCTTGATGGGTCCGGGTATCGAGCCGGCGAGTCGGACGAGGGGTGTCGCACGGTGGATCTGGCCCCGACGCTGGCGGCGCTTGCCGGCTTGGCGTTCGACGCGCAACGTGACGGGCGGCCTCTCGCCCTGAGATCAACCGAAGCCGCGGCCGGGCGCAACCAGCCGGTCGCGCCGGCACCGAGAAGGAGGAACTGAATGCGCGGGGGAATCAGGATGCTCGACCAGGTGAAAAGCAACAGGTGGTCGGCCTGGGCGTTGACTGCGGCCTTGATCGCGCCATGGCCGGCCGGCTGCGGCTCGGTAAGCGAGAAACCTCCTCCCGTCCCCCCCGACGCGCTGCCTGCCGGCACCGTACTGGGGCAGGCCGTCATCACCGGGCATGTCACGTACGAGGGGACGGCCCCGGCCCCCGAGCCGATCAACATGGCATCCGATTCCCATTGTCTCGGGGAGCGGACCGGGCAGGCCCTGAGGGAGGATCTTGTCGTTGCCCCGGACGGTTCGCTGCGCAACGTCTACGTGCATATCGTTTCGGGCATTGATCGGATCTTCGCGCCCCCCGCGGAGCCGGTTCGCCTCGAGCAGAAAGGATGCATCTACAGGCCGCACGTGCTGGGGCTGCGAGTCGGCCAGCCCCTGCTCATCCTCGACGAGGACCCGACGCTGCACAACGTGCACAGCGTCTCGCGGTCCAACGAGCCGTTCAACTTCGGCATGTCGGTCAAAGGGCAGAAATCCATCCGTTATTTCCATTTCCCCGAGGTCATGATCAAGCTTAAGTGCGACGTCCACCCCTGGATGTCGTGTTACGTCGGGGTCTCCACGAACCCCTTCTTCGAGGTCACCGGCGAGGGGGGACGGTTCGAGATCGAGAACCTGCCGCCGGGCGACTACGTTGTCGAAGCGTGGCATGAAACGCTCGGCACGCAGCGGCGCGAGGTCAACGTCCGGGACAACGAACGTGTGGAGGTGACGATCGATTTCCCCGGCTGAGTCCCGGGAGGTCGGGGTCGCCCGCGCGGGGAGGGTGAGGATGACCCGGTCCGGGCCGGCATGATCGATGGAGCGCTCGCAGGCATGGACGGGCGCCTCGTCGATACCGATTGGCGTTCTTGACAAGATTCCTGGCATACTGATCCTGCGTCGCGGATCGTGGTGCCACGCGGTTGTCGGCGCGACGGTCCACCGGATGGCGGCTCTCCGGCGTGATGCCCGGTACCGCGGCGGGCCATCCCGGCAATTGGGAAGCATTGCACTGGAGGGAAAGAGGCTACCATGCGCTTGAACCGCCGCCCGC
>JBHHZN010000329.1:0-1958 GCA_046758155.1 Acidobacteriota bacterium
AGCGCCCGTTGTCGAGATCCGCGCAGGGGAGGGCCGCTGATATGGCGGGCTTGGAGAGGCTGTTCCGTACCGGCGGCCAAAAATAGTGCCGAGGCCGGTATGACGACCTTCTCCGAATCCACCGTCGAGCACGCCTCAACCCGGAGCTTCCCGCCGATGCGGTCGCGGACGTTGAGGAGTCTACCGGGAGGGCGGTCTGATGGCGAAGAAGCCGACGACTGCATTCGACCCGCGCCGGATGATGCAAAAGGCGGTTGAGGTCATGCGGGAATCGGTCGCGGAACGCCGGGCCGATGGTTCGCCGAGCCCAAAGGTGGGGGCCGTCCTCGTCCGCCCGGATGGATCGGTGGTGACGGCGGCGCGGGGCGAGTTGCGCGATGGCAACCATGCCGAGTTCCTCCTGCTGGAGCGCAAGTGCGTGGGCGAGCGACTCGACGGGTGCGTGCTGTTCACGACGCTGGAGCCCTGTCTGAACCGCAACCATCCCAAGCGGGGCTGCGCCCGGCACATCGTGAGCGCTCGCATCCAAGAGGTGTACATCGGCGTCGAAGACGACAATCCGGCAGTGGCCGGCAAAGGTATCGAGCATCTGCGGCGCGCCGGCGTGACCATCCACATGTTCGACCGGGATCTGCAGGAGGTGATCCTGGCGGAGAACCAGGCGTTCTTCGAGTGGGCGCGCCTGCAGCCCGCGCAGGCCGCCGAGGAACCGATCAAGCTGTCGGTCTACGAGGATGCCGTGGCCGCGGTGGAGCTGGCCGATCTCTCGATAGAGGCGCTGGATCAGTATCGCACGGCGGCGGGCATCGAACCCGCCGCGGATTCCCCGGAATTTCATCGCCTGCTGCGGCAGCAGGGTCTGCTGGTGGAGGAGGATGGCGCGATCCGGCCCAGCGGCTTCGGATTGCTGTTGTTCGGAAAGCGTCCGCGAAACGCGGTCCCGCAAGCCGGCCTGCTGGCGCGGGCGGACTTGCCCGATGGGACGTCGGCGCGCCGGGAGTTCGGTGAGGCGCTGGTGCTGATCCCGGGACTGCTGGAGGAATGGTTGCAGACGGTCCTGCCCAGCACCGTCGACCGCAGCAGGATGGAACGAAAGGAACAGGTGGATCTCCCGTTCGAGATGATCCGTGAAGCGGTGGTCAACGCGCTGGTCCACCGCGACTACGACCTGGCCGGGGAGAAGTGTCAGCTCGTCGTGGACTCCGACACGATCCGGGTGAAGAGTCCGGGCGGGCCGATTCCGCCGATCACCCTGGACCAGTTGAAAGCCTTCACGGCGCCGATGAAGAGCCGCAACCCGCAGTTGCACTATGTCTTCGCGCGGATGGGAATGGCGGAGGAACAGGGATTCGGGCTGGCCAAGACGCTCAAGCGGGATGCCGAGGTGCAGGGCCTGCCACTTCCCGATTTCGCTATGGAGGGGGACTACCTGGTACTCACCATCTTCCGAAGTGTCGCGGCGGCGACGTCCAGCCTTCCGCCTGCGGTGCGGGACCAGCTCACCAAGGCAGAACTGGCCGGCTGGGAATGGTTCTCGACCAGGGATCGAGTCACCACGGCAGAGTACGAGGAGGCCATGGGCATCCCGAACCGCACCGCCAAGAATCACATTAGCAAGCTGGTGAAGCTGGGACTCCTGCGGCGAAAAGGGGCAGGCCCCGCGACGTTCTATGAAGTGGTGCGCCCATGATGAGGAATACGGCCACCGAGAGGGCCATCATGGCCCGATGTCTGACCAAGACGCCTGCCGCGCGGGGGATCGGGCCATGGATCGGGCCACGATGGCCCGATAGGCTGAGCGCCGCCAAGAATCCGGAGGACGCGTCATGACCGGGCACGGCGTCACCGAATCCGTCGTCGAGCAGGCCGCCCTGGAGTGGCTGGAAGCCACCGGCTGGCAGATCGCCCACGGTCCCGACATATCGCCTGCCGGCGAGGGCGCCCCCCCCCCCCCCCCC
>JBHHZN010000330.1:0-1935 GCA_046758155.1 Acidobacteriota bacterium
GGGGAGCGCGATCGCGCGCCACGTCCACCTCAGCCCGAGCACCGTGATCGGGATCCTCGATCGCCTCGAGGCCAAGGGGCTCGTCCGGCGCGAGCGCGATCTGAAGGATCGCCGTCTGGTTCTGGTGTCGCTGACCGAGCAAGGGAAGGCGCTCGTCGCGAGCGCCCCCTCGCCGCTGCAGGACACGCTCGCGGAGGCGATGAGTGCTCTTCCGGAAGCGGGGCTGGCGACGATTGCCCAGTCTCTCGATCGGATCGTCGAGATGATGGAAATCCGGCATATCGACGCCGCGCCGATCCTGGAGACCGGACCGATCGACCCCGCGACCGGGGCAGCCAAGGCCGTCGAACCGCCGGGCGGTGGGGAGCCCGGTCCGTAGCCGCCAGAGGCACGGCCGCCGTCATTCGGTCCTCGCAGGATTCTTTGAGGTGATGCTATGAGTTACGACACCGCGAACGAGGCCAAGGCCAGCTTCGACGACGTCTACACCGCACCCACGCCGCACGCCTACATCGCGTCGATGGCGAAGAACGGCTACGAGATCGGCGAGCAGGCCAGGCCCTACTGCGCGGCGGCGGCGGAACTCCTGCGGGAGCACAACGGAGATGCCTGGCCGGTCCAGATGCTCGATGTCGGCTGCTCGTACGGGATCGGCTCGGCGTTCGTGAAATACGGATGCTCGTTCGACGAGATGGTGGCCTTCTTCGCCTCTCGCGCCCCTCGGGAGTACCACGCGGCGTGCGAGGCCATGCGGATGTGGCTCAACATCGCGCCGCCGGCGGGCGACGTGCGAGTGGTGGGACTCGACAGCTCCAAGCCGGCGATCCGCTTCGCCGTGGAGGCTGGACTCCTGGACGGTGGAATCGCGCGGGACTTCGAGCGGCAGGACACCTCGCCGACCGATGACGAGAGCGCCTGGTTTCGCAGCTGCAACCTGCTGATCAGCACGGGGGCGGTCGGCTACGTCACGGAGCGAACGCTCGACGTCGTCCTGCAGCATCTGGGCAAGGACTACCCCAGCGATTTCGGCCCCTTCGCGGTGGTCACGATCCTGCGGATGTTCGACATCCCGCCTATCGAGAACGTCTTCGAGAAGCACGGCTTCCGCTTTGGAGCGGTTCCGGGCGTCCGGCTTCCGCAGAGGCGCTTCACCGATGGGGAGGAACGCGAGAAGGTGCTTTCCCTCCTCCATGATCGCGGCATCGACACGAGGGAGTGGGAGGATCGTGGCAAGCAGTACGCCGACCTCTACATCGCTGCTCCTGCCGAGCGGTTCTCGCTGTTGCTCGATCGCATGAACGAGACACGGGCGGAGCGTGAGAGCGAATCCGCGATGGCCGGCTACATCCGTCGCTGATCCGGTGAATGAGTCATGCACCCGGCGAACTCTTGGACGGGGTTTCTCGTCGAGTGGGCCCCTCGTGGACCGAGTCCTTGTCTCGACGGCCTGATGATCGATGATCTCTCTGAAGCACGTTTCCAAGTCCTTCGACGGTGGCCAGAACCTCGCTGTCGACGATGTCTCATTTGATGTCCGGAAGGGCGAGACCCTCGTTCTCCTCGGTTCGTCCGGCTGCGGCAAGACGACCCTCCTCAAGCTGACGAACCGTCTCCTCGAACCGACGTCCGGCACGATCGAGCTCGACGGCGAGGACATCGCGGGACAGGATCCAATCTCCCTTCGCCGCAGGATCGGCTACGTCTTCCAGGGGATCGGGCTGTTCCCTCACATGACGGTCGAGGAGAACGTGGCCATGGTGCCCCGCCTTCTCGGCTGGCCTTCGGCGAAGCGACGCGATCGTGCCCATGAGCTTCTCCACATCGTAGGGCTCGATCCAGCCACCTACGCCGATCGATTCCCGGAGGAGCTCTCCGGCGGGCAGCAGCAACGCGTCGGAGTGGGACGGGCCCTGGCGGCCGATCCCGCGTACCTGC
>JBHHZN010000331.1:0-1898 GCA_046758155.1 Acidobacteriota bacterium
CAGGAACTTTCCGTACCGCCCCCACTTGACGACCATCTTCTTGCCGCACTTGTTGCACTTATGGTCGGTGGGGGTCTCCTCGGTCTTGACGTTGCGCATCTTCTTGGCGGCGGTGGACAGATCCTTCTTGAATTTCCTGTGGAACTCGCGCAGCGCCTTGATCCACCCGAGGCGGCCTTCCTCGATCTCGTCCAGCTCCTCTTCCATCTTGGCGGTGTACTCGACGTCCAGGATGTCGGGAAACGACTCGACCAGCAGCTCGGTCACCAGCGTGCCCAGCTCGGTGGGCGTGAACCGTCCCTTCTCCTTCCGGACGTACTCGCGGTTCTGGATGGTGGACAGGATGCTCGCGTAGGTCGAGGGACGGCCGATACCGTTTTCCTCGAGCGCCTTGACCAGCGTGGCCTCCGAGTAGCGAGGAGGCGGCTGGGTGAAATGCTGCGCAGGGTCGAGCTTTTCGACCTTCAGGCTTTGACCTTCCTGCAGGGGCGGCAGAATTCCGGAAGCGTCCTCCACGGCCTCCGCGTCGCGCGGCTCGGCGTCGGGGGCGCCGTCATCGATTCTCGCTTTCGTCTTCGCCGCCACGGCCTGGTACACCTTCATCCAGCCAGGAAACTTCTCGACGGATCCGTTCGCCCGGAACGTGTAGCGTCCCGCGGCGATGTCGGCGGTCGTGGTGTCGAAGACGGCCGACTCCATCTGCGAGGCCACGAAACGGTTCCAGATCAACACGTAGAGATTCAGCTCATCCTTGCTCAGGAACGGCTTCACCAGGTCCGGAGCCAATTCGAGGCTCGTCGGGCGGATCGCCTCATGCGCCTCCTGGGCCTGTTTGCGCACCGCGAATGTGCGCGGCTTCGCCGGGAGGAATCCCTCGCCGTAGACGGATTCGATATGGCCCCTGACCTGGTCGAGAGCCTCGGCCGCGACACGCGTCGAGTCGGTTCTCATGTACGTGATGAGCCCCAGGGTCCCCCGCTCACCCAGTTCGCGTCCCTCGTAGAGGCGCTGCGCCAGCATCATGGTCTTCTTGACCGTGAAGCCATGGCGGCGGGAGGCTTCCTGCTGGAGCTTGCTGGTGATGAAAGGCGGAGCGGGATTCTTCTTCTTTTCCTTCGCCACCACCTGCTTCACCACGAAGGAGGCGCCTTCCAGGCCCTGCAGCACCTCGTCCATCTCCGCCTTGGTGTGCACCTCGAACTTCTTGCCGTCCCTGCGGGTCAGCTTCGCCTCGATCGGGGGCGGGACAGATGCATTGAGCCTGGCCGCCAGGCTCCAGTACTCCTCCGGCTTGAAGGCGCATCGTTCTCGCTCCCGCTCGACGATCATCCGCAGGGCAACCGACTGCACCCGCCCCGCGGACAGGCCGCGGCGGACCTTTTCCCACAGCAACGGGCTGATCTTGTAACCGACCAGCCGATCGAGAATCCGGCGTGCCTGCTGCGCATCGACCTTGTTTTGATCGATCTGGCCGGGGTTCTCCATGGCGTGCAGGATGGCACGCTTCGTGATCTCGTTGAACATCACGCGGTAGATCTTCGTCTTGGTCGCCTTCAACTCCTGCGCGAGGTGCCAGCAGATCGCTTCCCCTTCGCGGTCAGGGTCCGGCGCGAGGTAGATCGCGTCGGCCTTGGCCGCGTGTTTCTTCAGCTCATCGATGACCTTCTTGCGCCCGCTGAGAATCTGGTAGGTCGGCTCGAACGTCTCCTCGTCCACCCCGATCTTGTTTTTCGGAAGATCGCGGACGTGCCCCATCGAAGCCTTGACGGTGTACCCCTTGCCGAGGAACTTGGTGATAGTGCTCGCCTTGGCCGGCGATTCGACGATGACCAGCGATCGACTCAAGATTCGGCTCCGTCTCAGTGGGCCTTCAGAAACCTTCCCCCGGGATGCTGGAT
>JBHHZN010000332.1:0-1871 GCA_046758155.1 Acidobacteriota bacterium
TGTTTGACTCGTTCATCTCCGACGACATCTGCACGACCATCACGGGAGGCACGGTTGGCAACACCTGTCCCGATCTCGCGGGCAACGACGGGACGGGCGGTGGCTGAGGTTCCGGCGCGGGTAGGGTTCAGACCGATTTCAGGCTCTCGAGGAACGCCGCGTTGCTGGGGTACTTCGACATCTTGTCGAGCAGGAGCTGCATCGCTTCCACCGGCTTGACGGCGCCCAGGACGCGACGCAGCAGGTTCGCCTTGACCAGCTCCTCGGGGGAGAAGAGCAGTTCCTCGCGGCGGGTGCCCGAGGTGCTGATGTCGATGGCGGGAAAGATCCGGCGCTCGAACAGCCCGCGGCTGAGCACCAGTTCCATGTTGCCGGTGCCCTTGAACTCCTGGAAGATCACCTCGTCCATGCGGCTGCCGGTATCCACCAGGGCGCTGGCGATGATCGTGAGGCTGCCGCCCTCCTCGGCCTGGCGGGCCGACCCGAAGAAGTACCGCGGTTTCTCCATGGTCCGCGAATCGATCCCCCCGGAGAGGATCTTGCCGGATCCGCGCTGCTCGCGGTTGTACGCCCGGGCCAGGCGTGTCAGCGAGTCGAGCAAGATGACGATGTCCCGGCCGAGCTCGACTTCCCGGCGGGCGTGCTCCAGGACGATCTCGGCCACGTTGACGTGCTGGCCCGACATCTCATCCGACGACGAGGCGATCACGTCGCCTTTCACCGAGCGGCGGAAGTCGGTGACCTCCTCGGGTCGTTCGTCGATGAGCAGGACGACGAGCTTCGCCTCGGGGTGGTTGGTCGAGATGCTGGCGGCGAGTTTTTGCAGCAAGGTGGTCTTGCCGGTCTTGGGGGCCGCCACGATCAGGCCGCGCTGGCCGAACCCGATCGGACAGATGAGGTCCAGGACCCGCATCGACAGCTCTTCCGACGTGGTCTCGAGGCGCAGGCGCCGGTTTGGGGCGATCGAGGTGAGCCGCTCGAACGGGATGAAATCCCGCCCGTTGGCCATCCCGTTGACCGGCTCGACCTCCTGGAGGGTCGGTTGGCCCTGGGGCCCGCGTTTCGGGCTGACGACCCCGCGCAGGAGCGTCCCCTCACGATAGGTCATGTTGCCCAGGACAGCCGCCGGCAGATAGACATCGCCCTGGCAGGCCAGGTAGTTGTTCTCCTTGCGCCGCAGGAAGCCGAATCCGGAGGGGAACAGATCGAGGATCCCTTCGGTCGTCTCCCCCACCACCGGGGCCGGCGCGCCCAGCTTCAGCGAGGCCTGGTTGTCGGCGCGCCCGGCGGAGCCGGGGTTGTGATGCTGCCGGCGCCGTCCCCTGCCGCGCTGCTGAGACCGCGACCGACTGCCCTGGGAGGTTTGCTGCCCGCGGGAGCCGTCTCGCGCACCGGCGCTCGACTGTCCACTTCCGTGTGGTCCGGCCTGCTGGCGGCGGCGCCCACCACCGTGGCCACCCCGGCGGCGCGAACGTCCTTTCGACCGATCTCTCACAGAATCAACACCAAACCGGACCTTACAGAAACTCTTATATTGTTGCCCGTGTCATCCGCCAAGGGAGGAAACGACCGGCTCATGCCGGCTACGGATGTTTGGGCGTCTTCCCACCTTCGGGCGTGGGGCCGGATCCCCCGGCTCTTGCCGTCGACCTCGCGGGTGACCCCCCGGGGGCACGCGCGAGTGCGTCCTCGGCGGCCCGCAAATCGATGGACTCGCCATCGGGGGCCCGCACGAGATCTACAATGTACCACACCTCTCCGCCGGAGGGGAAGCACCAATCGGAGGCCACGAGGATCGATGCGATGAGATCAGCGTCACGACGTCCATGGAGGCTGCTGGGCCTGGCCGCGGTGGCCGGCCTCATCGGGTC
>JBHHZN010000333.1:0-1857 GCA_046758155.1 Acidobacteriota bacterium
GCATCCGCGCGGGAAAGGAGTCGGTGAGCATCGAGAACGCGGCCGGTGTGGCACTCGCCTCGCCCACACCGACGCCGATCCGCGCGGCGGCGAGCTGCCCGAAGTTGCGCGCCAGGCCCGGCACGCGGGCGTCCTGGCCCGGTTCCTGGATGGAACCGACGGCATCGATCCGGGCGACGAGCTCCGGTTCTTCGCCTCGTTCGTGAAGCCGGTCTACAAGGACTACCTCAGCGTCGAGCTGGCCTTCAACGGCATGCACAAGGAGGAGGATCACTACAGCGGGCAGTTCACCCACCCCGTTCCCGATCCCGTCACGGGCGACATGGCCGGCTTCGCCACGACGGACCGGCCGCCCTTTCGAGGCGGAACCGTCCTTTTCGCCTCCCCCAGTCTGATCTTCATCCCCAACCCGTGGCTTCGCTTGACGTTGTCCGGCATGTTCCGCGTCAATGATCCCGACCTCGGACCGTGGCCCGGCAGCCAGCTGAGGGTCGGGACCACGGTCACCTTCTAGCGGGGCCGAGATGACGCAGCGTCCCACCCATCGTGAAGGGAGAAGAACACCATGAGATACGGTCAACTGGTCATCGCGATGGTCCTCGCGGCGGGCGCACCGGGAGCCGCCGCCTGGGCCCATGGCCCCCGGCAAGAGCCGGTCGAATCCAAGGCGGTCTTCCAGCTCAGAAACGCGCTGCGCAGCACGCAACGTGATTACGCCGGCCTCAAGTCCCCGATCACATCCCGGGTCACCGATCCCCGGTTCACGACCAAGCTGGCGATGTATCTGGCCAACGAGGAGATCCTGTCCGGAAACGGTTTTCTGGAGAAGGCTCTGCAGATGAACCTGGTGGATCGCCAGGACCTCGATTTCGTCAACATCACGGCCAGCGAATCCTACTGGTACTCCCGGTACAACCTGAGCTGGTTGCTGGCGAAGAGCCGCATGGGGATCCACATCGTGCACGGGCCGTACCTGACGTTGAAAGCCCGCGAGCGCGAGAGCAGGGTCTGGGACAACCGGCCCCGCGGCGAGCAGCGTGTGGCGAATCGCCAGGTCCTCCTGGACCAGGTCATCCCCATCTACCTGGATCGCACCGGGTTCCAGAGACGATTCGAGGACGCCTCGCCCATCATGCTCGAATACCGATCCGGCAGCCCGTTTCTCCCGAGCCCGATCGACGCCGACGACGACTTCGAGGGCGAACACAACGGCAAGGTCGATTTCGAGGAGACTTACCTGAGCCTCCGGTGGGACCACGGAAAGATGGACACGATGATCGACATGGGCGGTGTCGGACAAACCCTGATGAAGCAGGTCCTCTGGATGGAGTACTTCTTCGAACAGAACCATCTCGATAACACGCGCCTGGGCAATGACGCCGAGGAGGGGTTCCGGGGGGCCATGCTGAACCTCATGGCCGTTTCCAAGATGCTCCTCCTGAAATCGGCCCTTTTCTTCGATGGCAGGAAGCTGGTCGGGATCGATCCTTTCCATTACGACCCCTCCGAGAAACAACTCTACATCCCTCACCTGCTGAAACCACGGTTGATCGTCGCGGGCGACGTCCCTCCCCGGGCGGAATGGTTCACCGTCAAGGACAAGTCCAGCCAGCTCTTCGACCAGGCTTCCCTGCTCTGGGGAACCTCCGAGTACTTTTACTTCTCGGACCCGGAGGTGAAGGACAACTACGACAACGTCTTCGGCGAGGATTTTCCGTATGACGGGTCGCTGATGGAACAAAAATGGCAGGCCCTGGCCCATGGGCTCTCCAAGGTTCAGCTCGAGAACATCCTGAGCATGCACGTGGATGAGACGTCCGGCCTGCTGGCATCGGAGTGGACGCCGAAGCGAGGCAC
>JBHHZN010000334.1:0-1824 GCA_046758155.1 Acidobacteriota bacterium
AGGGCATGACGAGCCGGGAGGCCTGCATTCACGGGGCCGGCGAGATCGCACTGGCCATCACCATGTCCACGCTGACCACCATCGTGGTGTTCCTGCCCGTGGCACTGGTGGAGGGGAATGCCCAGTTCTTCTTCCTGCGCATGGCCCTCCCCATCTCCGTGGCCCTGCTCGCCTCTCTCCTCGTCGCGCTGGTCTTCGTCCCCCTGTCCGTGTTCAGCACCCTGACCGATCGCGGCGCGCCGCGCGGGCGCACCCCCTGGTACCGCCCATGGAACGCATTCGTCGGGTTCGTGGCCCTTGCCTACAACGCCAGCTTTCGACGACTGCGCAGGGCGTACGTCAGCGTTCTCGGGTTCTTCCTGGTCAGGCGCCTGGATCTGATCCTCGCGCTCCTCCTCGTGTTCGCGGTCACCGGCGCCGCCAGTGTCGCGCGTATCAGCTTCGTCGATGTCCAGGATGACGAGCGCTCCGGATTCGAGATCAACGTCGAGATGGCTCCTGACTCGACACTGGAGGAGACGGAAAGCTGGTTTCTCGCGGCCGAGCATGTGGTCGAGACCCACGCCGGCGAGCTGGACCTGGCCGGGTGGGTTCTCTTCCACAGGAAGGATTCCGGCGCGATCCAGGGCTGGTTCAACAATCCCAGAACATCCTCCCTGTCGCCGAGGGAGGTCACCCAACGGGTGAAGAAAATGCTGCCTCCCAGCCCCGGAAGCCACCTCTTCACCGGCGACGAGAACCAGACAGAAGAAGCCCGGGGAGAGGATCTCTTCGTGGCGACGCTGTACGGTGAAGATCCCGATCAACTCGACGAGGTGGCGAACAACCTGGAGCCGGTGCTCGCGGCCGTCGATGGGGTTCTCGGCGTCAAGCGTGGATTCGAACGCACGCCGAGTGAGCTCGGCCTCATCGTCGACCGGCAACGAGCCGAGCGCCTCGGGGTCAATCCCCGGATCGTCGCCGGAGTCGTCGGCTACGCCCTGCGCGGCACACCACTGCCGCGGTACGTGGATGACGGCCGGGAGGTGCCGGTGCGGGTCCGGTTCAGGGAAGACGACCGCAAGAGCGTCGACGAGCTGGCAAACTTCCTGGTTCCCACCGGCGCCGGGTCGATGGTGCCCCTGTCGAGTGTCACCAGCACCCGCATGCTGGCCGACCCGGGCGTCATCGTTCGCCGTGACAAGCGCGTCACCCGCACCGTCACACTGGAACTCGAGGATGGCGAGGAGGAGGAGGCCCGTGTGCGGATCGCGGCTCTCATCGAACGTATAGACCTTCCGGAAGGCGTGTCGTTCGGAGCCCGGCCCACCAATCCATTCGATGAGGATCTCTCCAATCTTCAGTTCGCGGGGCTGCTTTCCGTCGTGTTCATCTACCTGCTGATGGGCTTCCTCTTCGAGAGCTTCATCCTGCCTCTCTCCATCATCCTGACCATTCCCCTCGCGTCCATCGGCGTCATCTGGATCCATATCCTCGCCGGACGCAACATCGACTTCCTCGGGGCTGTCGGCATCGTGCTCCTCATCGGGGTCGTGGTGAATAACGGCATCGTGCTCATCGACTACGTCAACCGGCTCCGCGCCGCCGGCACGGACCGGACCACTGCGCTCCTCGATGCGGCAGATCGACGTTTCCGGCCGATCATGATGACCGCGATCACGACCATCGGAGGTCTTCTGCCCCTGGCCTTCGCCGGCAGGACCAGCCTGGGATTCAGCTACACCAGCTTCAGCCTGGCGCTCATCGGCGGCATGACGACCGCGACACTGCTGACCCTCCTGGTCGTCCCGGTGTTCTACACACTCTTCGACGACCTGAGAGTTC
>JBHHZN010000335.1:0-1780 GCA_046758155.1 Acidobacteriota bacterium
GGGTTTGTGTATGAGGGGCAGTTCTCGCAATACCGCGGCCGGCCTCACGGCACGCCTTCGCGCGATCTGCCGGGACATCAGTTTGTCGTTTGCGCGCAAAACCATGACCAGGTGGGGAATCGCGCCGAGGGGGACCGGTTGTCCAAGCTGGCGCCCTTTGAGACGCTGAAGTTGGCCGCAGCCACGGTCCTCCTCTCGCCTAACGTGCCGCTTCTCTTCATGGGTGAGGAGTACGGCGAGATGGCACCGTTCCTTTACTTCACGAGCTTCCCAGATCCGGCGCTTGGGGAGGCGGTTCGTCGAGGGCGCCGGGAGGAGTTTCGTCGCTTCGCCTGGCCTGGCGACGTTCCGGATCCCCAGGATCCCCGGACGTTTGAGCGTTCGAAACTCAACTGGGAGCTGCGGGGGCATCCTCGCCATCGAGCCCTGTATTTCTGGTACCGAGACCTGATCGCGCTGCGCCGGGCGCACGTCGCCATTCACAATGGGGACAAGGAGACTCTGGCGGTGAGCTGCCAAGAGGAGGCGAAGACGTTAATCCTGCATCGGTGGGACCGGATCGGGGATGCGGTGTGGGCGGTACTGCACTTTGGGCCCGATACTCAGCGTGTGATTGGGCAGGTTCCGTCGGGTGCGTGGCGACTGACGCTCGACTCAGCCGCCCTGGCCTACGGGGGTCAGGGTACTACCGTGCCCGAGGTCCTGGACGGAGGGGAGACCACCGAGTTGCCAATGGGGGGTTGGGGCGTCGCCATCTATACGGCGGCCGAGAGATAGCAAGAACGAGGAGAGGGAGTGCTGGAGAGGGTTCCGATGGAGAGCATGGCCAAGGGCGTCGTCATCGAGGGGGTTTACCCGGAGCTAGGGTCTGGACGGTTTCCCGTCAAGCGGGAGGTGGGAGACATCCTCGAGGTCTGGGCGGACATCTTCCAGGAGGGGCACGATACCATCAGCGCGGTGGTGAAATACCGGAAGAAGCGGGACGCCCAGTGGCAGGAGACCCCGATGGAACCGATTGATAACGATCGCTGGCGGGGTCACTTTCCTCTCGAAGAGAACACCCGCTATGTGTATACGATCGAAGCATGGCGGGATGTCTTCGGGTCCTGGCGCAGCGAGCTCCGCACGAAGGTCGACGCGCAGCTCGACGTCGCCCGCGAGTTGCTTGAAGGCCGGGAGATCGTGCGGGCGGCGAGTGCCCGAGCCACGGGGGCGGATCGCGACCGATTGCGCGCCGTGGTGAAGGCGATGCAGGACGCCAAGGATCAGGCGGAGGGGGTCGCCCTCGCCCTCGCCGAGGAGCTGGCTGTGTTAGTAGGCCGATACCCCGACCGCAGCCACTCCACCATCTACGATCGGGAGCTTGAGGTGGTGGTCGATCGGCCGCGGGCCCGGTTCGGAACCTGGTATGAGATGTTCCATCGGTCCCAGGGCAAGGTTCCGGGCCGGAGTGGCACCTTTCGAGACTGCGAGGCGCGGCTTCCTGAAATCAAGGCGATGGGATTCGATGTCATCTACCTGCCGCCCATTCATCCGATCGGCCGGACGAATCGGAAGGGACCGAACAACGCACTGGTCGCCGGGCCGAACGATCCCGGGAGTCCCTGGGCCATCGGCAATGAGCACGGCGGACATAAGGCCGTCAATCCCGAGCTGGGCACCCTGGAGGACTTCGACCGATTCGTGCAGGCGGCTGCTGGCCTCGGCATCGAGATCGCACTGGACTTCGCGATCCAGTGTTCCCCGGATCACCCCTATGTCAAGGACCATCCGGAGTGGT
>JBHHZN010000336.1:0-1779 GCA_046758155.1 Acidobacteriota bacterium
CCGGTACCAGGACGTGCCCAGGCCGCTGCGGAAAAGTTCGGCGTCCCACACGCGTTCGAGGCGTACGAGGACGTGCTCGAGTCCGGTTCGGTTGACGCCGTATCGATCGCCTCGCCGATCGGCGTGCCCCCGGGTTCACGCGTCACCACGCAGCGCCGCCCACAGGCCCGCACCCGCTCGGCCACTCGCGCGATCTGCGCCGATTTTCCCGCCCCCTCGGGCCCCTCGAAAACGATGAACGGCGCCCCCATGGCTAGCGCCTCGCCCTCGACGATCCGCAGGCCGGCCGAGAACACCCCCCCGACGATCGGCAGGGCTTCGGAGAATGGCTCAGGTCAAGGCTTGCGACGAGCGGCGAATGAGGCGTACTCCATCGTACGCCGCAGTGAGCCGCGAGGAGCGTAACGCAGAGATGAGCCATTCTCCGGAGCCCGTCAATCGTAGTATTCGACGCCCAGGTGCGTAATCTGCTCCTCCCCCATCAACCAGCGCAGCGTGTTCTTGAGCTTCCAGTGCTGGATGAAGATGTCGTGCTCGGGATAGAGACCGGGGGCGACCTGCGGGCTCTTGAAGTAGAAGGAGAGCCACTCCTGGATCCCGGACATGCCGGCGCGCTTGGCAAAATCCATGAACAGGGCCAGATCGAGCACGATCGGCGCCGCGAGAATCGAGTCCCGGCACAGAAAGTCGATCTTGATCTGCATCCCGTACCCCATCCACCCGAAGATGTCGATGTTGTCCCACCCCTCTTTGTTGTCGCCGCGCGGGGGGTAGTAGTTGATCCTGACCTTGTGGTACATGTCTCCGTACAGATCGGGATACATGTCGGGTTGGAGGATGTACTTCAGCACCCCGAGCTTGGACTCCTCTTTCGTCTTGAAGCTCTCGGGATCGTCGAGCACCTCGCCGTCGCGGTTGCCCAGGATGTTGGTGGAAAACCACCCGCTCAGCCCGAGCATCCGCGCCTTGAGGCCCGGGGCGAGAATCGTCTTGAGCAGGGTCTGACCCGTCTTGAAGTCCTTCCCTCCGATCGGCACACGGTTCGTCGCCGCGAGATGCAGCATCGCGGGGATGTCGCACGTCAGGTTCGGGGCTCCGTTGGCGAACGGGATCCCCTCCTGGAGGGCGGCCCAGGCATAGAGCATCGAGGGGGCGATCTCCGGATCGTTCTCCTCCATCCCGCGCTCGAACGCCTCGAGCGTCTCGTGGACCTCGGAGGGAGCCTTGAACACCTCGGTGGACGCGGCCCAAATCATGACCAGACGGTCACATCCGTTCTCTTCCTTGAAGCGTCGCATGTCCTCGCGCAGTTGCTCGGCCAGATCGCGCTTCGTGGCGGCCTGTTTCACGTTGGGGCCGTCGAGCTTCTTCACGTACGCGGTGTCGAACACCGCCGGCATGGGATCGATGCCGCTCATGAAATCAGCGATAGGTTCAATGTGCTCGGGAAGCAGCACGCCGCACACCTTCGCCGATACGTACGCGTTGTCCGGAATGGGATCCCAGGCCCCGAACACGAGATCCTCGAGGCTCGCCAGCGGCGCGAAATCCTTGATGAGCGGCGTGCGATCCTCGGTCCGTTTGCCGAGTCGGATCGTGTTCATCTGCGTGAGCGACCCGATCGGAAGCCCCAGCCCCCGCCGGGCCGACTCCACGCCCGCGATGAATGTGGTGGCCACGGCCCCGAGGCCCACGAGCAGTACTCCGAGCTTGCCTTCGGCGGCCCCGATCTGGTCCGGCGATCTATGCTCCGTCACGATTCAGTTCACTCCGATTCTT
>JBHHZN010000337.1:0-1777 GCA_046758155.1 Acidobacteriota bacterium
TACTTCAGCAAAGGCAACCCGAGACTCCACCTGACGGGCGTGCTCGGCGGCTTCGAGAACGATTCCGACCCGTTGCCGGACCAGGCCGTCACCATGGCCCAGTACTTCCATCAGGCCGGCTATCAGACGGCGGTCTTCACCTCCAATGTTTACGCCGGCACGATGAGCAGCCTGGATCGGGGAGTGGATGTCCTGCGGGAGGCCGGCACCGAGCCCAACTCAGCATCGTCGCGGGAGCTGCACGCGAATTTCTGGCAGTGGAGGGAGGCGTATCCGGCCGAGCCCTACTGGGTGCACTTCCAGACCACGGATGTGCACTGGCCCTGGAAGCCGGTGGCTCCCTTCGCCGGCCTCTATGTCGGGCCGGAGCGGCGGCAGCGCTACTACGAGTGGGAGCGACGGTTAGGGGAGGCCCGCGGTTTCTCCGGCCCGACCTGGCCTGCTCCCAGGATCTCGCCGGAGATCTTCGAGAAGATCGGGATCGATCGCCAGGCGTTCTACAGCGCCGGCCGGGACCTCTACGACGAGACCATGATGCACAATGACTACCAGCTCGGCAGACTGGTGCAGAGGCTGAAGGCCACCGGCGAGTGGCCGCACACGCTGCTCATCGTCGCCGCCGACCACGGCACATCATACAGTGCCGGGCTGCTGGAGCCGATGCCGGCCCGCTGGGGCGCCTCCTACTATTCCTATGCGCAACGCATCCCGATGATCATCGTCTGGCCGGAACGGATCGCCGCCGGCCAGCGTTTTTCCGGGCCCGTGTCGATGATCGACATGCTTCCCACCATTCTGGAGCTCACCGGCCTGTCGGTACCCGAAATCCTGCAAGGCCGATCCCTCGCCCCGGTGCTCCTCGGCCAGGAAGATTGGGAGCCGCGGCCCGTCATCCTCGAAGAACTCTACATCGATGGCAAAACCGGAGAGCTCGGCGGTCAGATCGAGATGATCGACGGCCGGTGGGTCGCCTCTCTCGGCGTCAACCTGCCATCGCAAGGCGAAGAGATACCCCTGGAACGGAGAAGGCCGCCGATGCTGCTGTTCGACCTCTGGAACGACCCTCACTACGGAGGCACCGTGCACGAGAAACACCCCGACCTCGTTCAGAAGTACACCAAGCTTCTGCAGGCGCAGTGGCAGGCGCACCGGGCTCTGGCGCAGCAGTTCACGCGGTCGGCGGACTCGCCCCTGACCCCCGAGCAGCTACGGACGCTTCGGTCGCTCGGCTACATCCGTTGAGCCGGGGATCGTCGAGCGAACGCGCTCCAGCCATGCTCCGGGCGGGATGTTGGCTTCCCGCATGATCGCACGATCACCCGCTTCTCGGGATGGCCCCGCCGATCCCGACGATCGTCGCGGTCCTCCCGCCCGCGCACTTGACAGGTCATGTCCACTCCCCATAAATTGAGCACAAGCCGGCCATCTCCTTGCGTTTCACGGATTTCCGGTCGATTATCTCCCGCACCTGGAGTGCCCACCCATGGCGTCGTTCGGCGAGGAGTTGAGGAGAGAGCGCGAGTTGCGCGACATCTCCCTGAAGGAGATCTCCGAGGCGACCAAGATCAGCACCCGCTTCCTGCAGGCTCTCGAGGAGGACGACTTCGCGATCCTTCCAGGCGGCATCTTCAATCGCGGGTTCATCCGAGCCTACGCGCGGTTCATCGGGATCGACGGCGAGGAGATGGTCAACGCCTACCTCCACGAGGTCTCGTTGCGCCAGGCGCAGCAGACCGGCCCCGGGAACGCCCGCGGGGCTCCGCCCGGCCAGGAGGCG
>JBHHZN010000338.1:0-1704 GCA_046758155.1 Acidobacteriota bacterium
GGGGCCGGGGAGAGCAGCAGACGCTTCTCCAGACACGCCTGCGGGAGGCCTACGCGATCGCAAGGAATGATGTCGCGGCCATCATTGCTGCCGGCGTCAAGGACGGGTCGTTCCGTTGCGACGACCCGCTGCTGGCCGCCGCCAGCATCCTTGCCACGCTCGACGGACTGGTTCTTCAGTGGCTGTGCGACCGCGACGCCTTCGATCTCGACGCCATTGCTATGAACCTAACCCAGATGATCCTACGGAGCCTGCAGCCATGACCCGCCGCCGTCTCTCAGTTCTCTCAATCCTGGCGATGGTCCTCGTGACCGCGGTGGGCGTTTATCTAATTCGGGCGGTGGAAGAGCCTCACAATGCGAAGCCGGCACCGCTGCCGGTGCGGGTGGAGGTAGCCCGGGTAACCCCCCAGGACTTCACCCACCGGCTGGAGGCGCTGGGTAGCGTGCAAGCGAACCGGGAGGCGGCCGTCAGTGTCAAGGTTTCGGGGCCGGTGACGGCAATCCCCCCGGAAATTGAGCTGGGTGCCACGGTAGAGCAAGGAACACTGTTAGCCGAGATTGACCCCACCCCCTTCCGGATCGACGTGAGCCAACGAAAGGCGCTGGTGGCCCGCGCTCGCGCTCAGGTCCGCACGAGACAGGCGGAGATCGCACGACAAAAGGCCTTGATCCGTATCAACCAAGACAAGCTGCGGCTGGCCCAGGCTGAATATGATCGACTGAAATCCCTGTTCGACGAAGGGGGAATCGCCTGGGTAGAGGTAAAATCGGTCGAGCTGGCGTTTCACCGCACACAGGAGGAGTTCGAACGGGCCGAGAGTGGCCTTCGTGAGGCCGAGGCGGAGTACGCGGTGGCTGAAGCGGACCTCGCCTCGGCGAAGGCAGAGCTGTCGCGGGCGCAGGACGCCCTCGCGGACACCCAGGTGCGGGCCCCCTTCGCGGGGATCATATCTGAGAAACCAGCTACACTTGGGGAACAGGTCGCCCCGGGGACGGTCCTCTTCCGCCTCGCGGACATCAAGACCGTGAAGATCCTGATACGTATTCCTGCGGACGACATCGGCTTCCTCCATCCCGGTGAGAATGCCGACATCACCCTGACGGGGTTTGCCGAGCCTTTCCAGGGGCGCGTCGAACACATCGGCCCCCGGGCGGACCCCGAAACCCGGACCTTTCCGGCGGAGATTCTCGTCGAGAACCGCGGTCCGAGGCAGCTCTTGCCTGGGATGTTCGCCCGTGCCACCATCCCGGTGCGATCTTACCCCCAGGCCATCCTGATCCCGCGCGCAAGCGTCCTGACCGAGGACGGGACATCGGCGGTGTTCGTTGCCGATCCCAAGCAGGAAACTGCGCAACGCCGTCCGGTCACCATCGGTCGCACCTTCGGACCCCGCTACCTCGTCACACAGGGCCTAGAGCCGGGTGATCTCCTCGTAGTTACAGGGCATCGCCTGCTCCGAGACGGGGCTGCAATCCGGGTGGTAGAGACACGAGAGCTGACGCCGTGAGAAGACTGATCGAGTTCGCCGTTCGAAACCCGGTCACCGTCAACCTCCTCACCCTCTTCGTCCTGGGGGCGGGGATAGCGACATACTTCCGCATGCACCGCGAGTTGTTCCCCGAATTTTCTCGCCAAGCAGTCCAGATCACCACCGAGTTCATGGGGGCTTCTCCCGAAGAGGTGGAAAAGCTGATCACGGCC
>JBHHZN010000339.1:0-1670 GCA_046758155.1 Acidobacteriota bacterium
GAGCCTGGCCAGCCTCGTGCTAGTGGCGATGGAGGTTGTGTCCGAGGGAACTAGTGCAACGCCCGTGAAGTTTCGGTACAGTCCTGGGCATTTACCCACCCCCCTTGGCGGTCTGTGCCATGGGGCTTCGACTTTCGAGACACGAGCAGCGGGAACTCGAGGCGATCACCCGTCACCAGCGGGGTGAGGCGCGACTATACCGTCGCGCACGCATCGTGTTGCTCGCCGCTCAGGGCGAGTCGAAGGCGTCGATTGCACGCCAGCTCGGCACGAACCGCGTACGGGTGGGAGAATGGCTGCGCCGATTCGAGCGCGATCGGGTCCCGGGGCTGATCGATCAGGCGCGCTCCGGTCGCCCGATCGAGATCACGCCGCTCGAGCGACACCAGGTGATCGCTGCAGCCTGCCGTTCGCCCAAGGAGTTCGGCGTCGATCGCGCGGTGTGGACCCACGAGACCTTGCGCGACGCGGTCGTGTCGGTAGGCCTGGTTCGCGCGATCAGCTCGACATCGGTGGGGATGATCTTGGACGAGGCGGAGATCAAGCCGCATCGCGTCAAGCGCTGGTGCCACAGCCGGGATCCGGATTTCCAGAAGAAGATGCGGGCAATCGTCCGGCTCTACATCAACCAGCCATGGGGCGAGCCTGTGCTCTGCGTCGACGAGAAGACGGGCATGCAGGCGTTGTCCCGATCGCGCGCCCTTCAGCCGGCGCAACCGGGACGCGACGCGAGGTTCGAATTCGAGTACAAGCGCAACGGAACCCGCTGCCTCTTCGGCTGCTTCAACATCGCAACCGGCCGGGTGATCGGACGCTGTACGTCGAGCCGCACGCGGGAGGACTTCCTGTCGTTCATGGACCTCGTGGCCTCCGTCTATCGGCAAGGGCGCGTTCACATCGTGCTCGACAATCTCAATACGCACAAGGACACGAACCAGGGCCGCTTCGTGACGCAGTGGAATCGCCGCCACGGAGGACGATTCGTCTTCCACTACACGCCCACCCACGGCTCCTGGCTCAATCAGATCGAGCTCTGGTTTGGGATCGTTGGCCGGCGCGTGCTGCGCTACGGCGACTTCCGCTCCCCCGATGAACTGGTCGCCGCCATCGAGTCCTTCCTCGACACGTGGAATCGCGTCGAGGCGCACCCGTTTCGCTGGACCTACCAGGGTCTCCCTTTGGTACGATAGGCCTTGGAGATGAAGTCCACGATGGAAACGGCTCGCGCTCGCTTGGTCCCCTTGCTCGAGGACAACGAGCTGACCGCCGGGATGAGCGTCCGCATTCACGGCGATCACTTGATCCTCGCGCGAAGCGATCCGGAAACCGAAGCCGAAACCACCGATCGCGTTCGCCTCACCCGGCTCAACGCTTCGCGGTACGGACTGAGCGTGAAGAGGCACACCGGCCGATGGGAGCGCACGCCGTTCTCCGGCACCCTGAAGGAAATGGTTCACGTGATGCACACCTCCATGCAACATCTCGTCGCTGCTTGGTAGGAGAACGCGATTGACCCGCCGAAGTGGGTGTACCAGAACTTTCCGGACGTTTCACTAGTATGGCCGGTGATAAGGTCGGAGGTGCCGAGCTGATGCGTCCCCTCATGCCGCTCACTGTGCTCTGAAACAACCCGCAACGAGAACGCCACGACGGGCTTCCAGGGCTAATCA
>JBHHZN010000340.1:0-1637 GCA_046758155.1 Acidobacteriota bacterium
GTCGCCCACGATCTTGCCTTCCGGGATCTCCACGCCCCATGCGGCCAGAAGCGGCTCCAGCGTGCCGATTGCGGTGTCCTCTTGGGGGGCCATGCCTGGGCGGCTACCGGCCAGCTCCTCACTATAGGGATCGAGGAAGGCCAGGATGCGCCCGCGACGCATGACGAACTGGTCGATCGCGTAGAGCGACTTCTCGTCCAGATCCTGTGGTTGCGCCAACATCAGGATCCCCACGTTGTCATCGATCGTGTCGATCGACCCGTAAAGGAAGCGTAGGTCGAAGAACTGCTCCATGGATTCGAGGACAGCCCAACGCTGAAACCGATTGAGCTGCGATCCGTTTAAGGGCAAGTTGCCGATAACCCCAACTACGGTCTTTTCCGGGTTTGCCAGATCGTGAACGAGTCTAGTCAGGTCATACTCGAGGAAATTGGCCCGTTCTGGCGCGAGATACGCGATGGCTTCGGTGTCGTCCGTGCTGTTGCTGCCGGCCAGGCCGAAATAGGCCTGTGCCCCGTCGCCGGCCAGCGTGATACCCTGCAGACCATCGGCCACCGCCAGATCCTCTTCGGGAGAGAAGGGTTGGGGGTCGTAGTACTCGACCTGCACCTTGTCTCTGGACAGATCCACGTAGGTCTCGAGCAGGTCTCGGAGCCTTCCCGCGTGGTTGCTGTAAAAGGGACTTAGTTCGTCGAACTGCTTGGAATAGTAGAACCGCAGATGAATGGGTTCGTCGACCGAGGCGAGCACCTCCTTCGTCCCGTCGGACACGGTGAACAGGGAGTCCGCGGTCAAATCCAACTGCGCCGACTTGAACACGGCGCTGGCCAGGAGATTCAGGGACAGAAAGAAGAAGGCTATCAGTACGATGCCGCCGATTCCGAGGGTCTGACGGCTGACGGACGTCATCTTGCTCAACATACCCGTCTCTTCACGCTCCCTTCTTGAGTTCGACAACCGTAGCGTTGATGACGAGACTGATGCCGATCAGCGAGACGAAGAAGATGATGTCCCGTAGGTCGATGACGCCTCGGGCGAGCGCGCGGAAATTGGTCAGGACGCTCAGTTCCGCGATGGTGCGGATCAGGACCTCCGGGGCCCAGGCGCGAAAGAACGACTGCACGAGATCGACACCACTCATGATGAACAGGAAACAGATCACTGCGGCGCCCACGAACGCGATCACCTGATTCTTGGTAAGTGCCGAGACGCTGGCGCTGATCGCGAGGAAAGCGCCCGCCATCAGCCAGCTACCCAGGTAAGCTCCCAATATGACGCCGTTGTCGGGACTGCCGAGATAGTTGACCGTAATCCAAAGGGGGAAGGTCAGCGCCAGGGCGATCCCCGCAAATACCCACGCGGCCAGAAACTTGCCAAGCACGGCCTGGCCCGTCGAGATCGGAAGTGTCATGAGAAATTCGATCGTCCCCGTCTTGCGCTCCTCCGCCCAGAGGCGCATCCCGACGGCCGGGAGCAGGAAAAGATAGAGCCAGGGGTGGAACTGGAAGAAGGCCTGGAGGTCGGCCTGCCCGCGCTCGAGAAACGCGCCGAGGAAGAAGGTGAGCCCGCCGCTCAAGGCCAGGAAGATCACGATGAAGACGTAAGCCAGGGGCGAGGAGAAATACGCGCCCAGTTCC
>JBHHZN010000341.1:0-1610 GCA_046758155.1 Acidobacteriota bacterium
GCCCTGTTCCCCGGCCGACTTCCTTGGTCGAGAAGAACGGATCGAAGATCTTCTTGAGAATCGCCGGGGGGATCCCGGGGCCATTGTCCGAGATCTCGACGACGACTCGATGCCTGCCGTTTCTCGATCGGATCGTCAGCCTCCCCGGGCCGACCTTCTCTTGCATGGCCTGATACGCATTGAAGACGATGTTCAGGAACACCTGCTGCAGAAGATGGGAATCGCCCATCACGGCGTTCAGCGCCTGCTCGAGGTCGACGTCGACTTTCACCGAGTCCACCTTCAGCTGGTGCTCCAGTAGCTGGAGGACGGCTTGGATGCCGGCGTTGATATCGACGGGACCGTGCTCCGGCGCGTGGCCACGGGAGAAGTGCAGGAGATTGCTGACGATCTTCCGGCAGCGCTGCGCCTCCTTGCGGATCGCGAGGACCTTGCGCCGCACGGATTCGCTCGCCTCCTGCTCCTGGAGCAATTCAGCGTTGCCCATCACGCTGGCCAGCGGGTTGTTCAGCTCGTGGGCGACGCCCGAGATCATCTCGCCCAGCGCCGAGAGCTTCTCGCTCTGGGCAAGGTGCGCCTGCAGGCGACGCGCCTCGGTGATGTCGGAAATGACCACCACCATGCCATCCACCGAAGCCGAGGCATCCCTCACCGGAGAACAGGTCACCGAGAAGGCGCGCGTGCCGGAGGAGTCCTCCACCTCGAACGGGCGGGTTCGCGAGCCGGGCTCCTGCCGATCGCGGATCATCGAGCGCATATCGATCTCTCCCAGCGACTCCAGCGCCGGACCGGGCGAGGCTCCGGTGATGGCCGTCAGATGCGCCTCCGCAGCGGGATTGAGCATCATGATCTTGAGATCCCGATCCAGAAGCAGGACGCCTTCGGCCATCGATTCGAGCATCGAATGGATCCTGCTCGTCTCGGCCTCCCGCGCCGTGCGCAGTCGATCCAGCGTGAGGGCGGCCTGGCTCGCGATTGTCTGCAGGAGACGCCGGTTGGTCGCGGTGAACTTGCCCGCCCCGCAGGAGCCCATCGAGAGCTGCCCGACGATCTCCCCGCGCAACTGCAGAGGAGCATGGACGGTCGAGCGCAAAGGTTGGGCCCCGGCCTCCGGAGGTTCCGCGTCCGATGGGTCCGTTCGGCTGACGTGCACCGCGACCTCCCCGGGCCCTCGGCCGGCGGGTTTGCCGAGATGTTTCAGGACATCCCGCGAGAACGCGCGCACGGCGGCTTCGCCGGCCGCCGGCCCGGCCCGGATCGACATCTCGCGCCGGCCCGGCATGTAGAGCGTGAACGCGCACAGGTCACAGTGGACCGACCTGCGCAGAGCCTCGCAGACAAGCTGGAAGAGATCCTCCACCGCCAGGACGAATCCCAGGGAACGGCTCACCTCGTACAGGGCGGAGAGCTCGCCGGTGCGTTCATCGACGCCGGCTTGCAGCTCGGCCTGGAGCCGGCTCGCCTTCAAGGAAAGAGCGACGATGGGTAGCGCCTCGCGCACCGGCTCGAGCGACTGCCGGGAAAGGATGTGCGCTCCTGAACCCCTCAGGATCAGGCAGGCCAGTGTTTGTCCGGCGTTGACGACCGGCAGGAAGGCCCAGGCGCCGCCG
>JBHHZN010000342.1:0-1606 GCA_046758155.1 Acidobacteriota bacterium
AGTCCGCTCACCGACAGAACGCCGTTCACGGATGCCCGATCCCCTCCCCGGCCCCAACGACGTCGGCTGCCGTCCGTCTCCGCAACCATGCTGCCGGCCAGTGAGTGATGTTCCGGTCGAGCCTGCTTTCGTTGAAGAGCCAGGGAGGTTGCTCCAGAACGAACTCCGGGTGAGCCGCGGCGAATTCGATCGCGGCCGCGGCGGGATTGTCGCTCGCCCATGTGCTTTTGCCTCTCGGGACATCGTGCAACTCGCGCATGATGCCATCGGTGGCCACGATATAGGAACCCGGCGAGACGAATGCGTGATAGACATCCAGCTCCGCACGGACATGCGCTTTGGTATGCGAAGAATCAAGAATGACAAGTCCTTTCTCTCCCGGACTCAGGAGGGACCGGACATGGGCCACGGTCTTCGGCAATACCGAATCCCCCTCCACCAAGGAGATCAGGGGAAACAACGGATGAGCTTCTATGGCTTGCCTGTTGTGCCGACGGATCTCGATATCGATGCCGATGACACGGCCGCGGCCCATCAGCTTGCACAAGCTGGCGTAGAAGACGAGCGATCCGCCGTGGGCGACGCCGGTCTCTATGATGAAGTCCGGCCTGACGGTGTAAATGACCTCCTGCATTCGAATCATGTCATCCGGCAGCTGGATGATGGGCCTCCCCAGCCACGTGTAGGTATACGTGGCCTTTTCATTCCACCCGATCTTGAGCCACTGGAGGGTCAGCACCTCGAACGCCTCCTTCGTGTAGAGCCCCACGGTTCTCCTGCTGCCCTCGCGCTCATAGCTGAGGGTGTTCTCGCTGGTGTCGATGACAAGCTTCACGGGCTCTCTCCGGTCGGGTTGGACCATGGACCGTTGTCGCTTCATCTTATCTCAGCTCCATCGACGGCTGTGTGAGTCAGGCGGTCGACGTCGGGGAGGACCCTCCGCCGCGCAGATGGCGCCGCCACCACTCGATGGTCTGGGCCAGCCCCCGATTCAGATCGTATCGCGGAGACCAGCCGAGTTCTCGAGACAGGCGGTGGACGTTGCCGGCGATGAGCGGAGGCTCATCCGGGGTATCCGCGGCCGACTCGAACCGCATGAGGTGGTGACCATCCAGTTCCGAGGCGATCCTGGTCGCGATCTCCCTCAGCGAGACGGGGCGCCCGGAGGCGATGTTCACGGGGCCACAGATCTCGCTCTCCAGGAGTGCCACGAAGGCGTCGGCGATGTCGGAAACATGCAGGAAATCGCGCAACAAGGCTCCATGAAGACACACGGCTGCCTGCCCCTTGAGTAGGGACAAGACCATGGACGGCACGAACCTCTCGGGTCTCTCATGAGGGCCGTAGGCGAAGAAGATTCGTCCCCAGGCGGCGCTGAGCCGAGTCTTGGCGGCGAAAGCCTCCAATTCTTGATGGAGAGAATGCTTCGCGATGCCGTACGGCGTGATCGGTTTCAAAGGAGTGGCCTCTTCCGAGCACCATCCATCGCGCCAATCGTATTCCGCGCATGTCCCGGCGATCACCACGCGCTTCGCGCCGAAGCGCGAAACCGCCTCCACCAAGGAGAGGCTCGCCCGGACCCAGGTGAAATTCTTCTTGGAGATCC
>JBHHZN010000343.1:0-1605 GCA_046758155.1 Acidobacteriota bacterium
GGTCCGTGGCTCGGCGGTTTCCCCTTCAGCGCGGACATCCGGGCCCGCGGTCTACCGCCCTCGCCGGCCAGAACGATCCGTCCTGCACAAGACCGTTCGCGAGGACCTCGAGACCTACCTGGCGGCCTGCCGGCAGGAGGGGGACTTCACAGGCGGCGTGCCCCTGCATGTCGAGACGGCCTTCCGTGAGTACGTGAAGTGCGGAATCCTTGCCCATGGCTTCGCCCGGGCCTTCTGCGCCGGCTGCGGCCACGACTTCCTCATCGCGTTCTCGTGTAAGCACAGGGATCTCTGGAAGCGAGCGGCGGGGGGCGGAGTACGCCGCGATTCCAGGAAGGAAGGCGACTTGGGCCACGTCCGTGTAGGACGGGCCATGCCAGAAGCCTCCCGACGGGACGAGGACGTCCCCCGAGCATACGATGCGAGGGGGGGACCCGACGGCGAGGACGGGAATAGGCGGTTATCCTTCCTATCCGTCTATCCGTCCGGGTTGTAGAGGGCGCGCGGCCGGCTGTCTTGACACGACGCTTGGCACCCGCCTAGACTTGCAGCAGCGACGGGGCTCGCCCTGCCTGACGATCCCGCGGCCGCCTCTCCTTGCGGCGCCTCGTTGCTCCTACCGCTCGCCAATCCCCCGGAAGAGTTCCTGCTTCCCCCATGGTTGCAATGCATCCAGGGGCCACAGCGCCCGGGGTCCACGCCCATGCCTAATCTGCCTGCTGCTCATCCTGGGGCTCATCTCCTGGCCCCGCCTTCTTCGCACGCGAAGCTCTGGCGCGTGGAGAAGGACGGCAGCGGTGATTTCACGGTGATCCAGGATGCGGTGGATGCATCGGCACCGGGGGACTCGGTCCTGATCGGACCGGGGCGCTATACCGACACCTTTCCATTCGCCACGCCGGTCATCACCGTGATCACGCATGTGGGCGTTTCGCAGGGGCCGCTCACCATCCTGGGTGTCGACTCGTCCCAGGTGATCATCGGACCGGTGGTTCCGAATCTCGTGGGTTTTGGACCCAAGGGGATATCGGTTGGTATCGGCGTAGCCGGGGTCCGGATCCAAAACCTGACGCTGGAGAATGTGCATGACGCAGCTTTCCTCGGGGGGGGTGTAACCATACATCGCTGCGTATTCCGAGGGAATGTGCTTGGTGTATTTGGATCAAGCATCGACCCACTCTCGGTGGGGGCCTGTTCGTTCTTTGGCAATGGAATAGGGGTCACGACGGGAAACCCGACCGTTCAAGCGGAAGTGTTTGATTCTACATTCGCGAACAACGAAATCGGCGTCGACCTCTCCCAGACGACGAATGGTAGCGTGCGCAATTGCACTTTTCAGAGCGATCTCGTTGCGGTCCAATTCGAACAATTCACGATAAGTGAGATCCTAGGGTGCACGATCACGAACACCATCAGATGTTCAATCTCGATCGCGTTGGGGTCCCAGGCTACTGTGACCGATAATCACGTCATAGGAGGTGAGTGCAATCTCACAGTAACGGCCTCTTTCCACGTCGAGGGTTCGGGCAACCTCTTCGAGGGGGGCCGCTTCACGACCCTCGAGTTCGCTGGGCAGGCCACCGCCAGCCTGCACGACAACCAGAT
>JBHHZN010000344.1:0-1587 GCA_046758155.1 Acidobacteriota bacterium
CCGCACTTGAGCGAGCCCCAGTCGGCCGTTTCCCCGTCCATCAGGTCCTTCAGATCCGAGAACGGGCCGGACGAGGAGAGGGGATACCAGTCGCGCATCGGCTCGGTGATGTTGAGCTGCTTCTTCAGATCATGGGCAAGATGCGACAGCGTGTAGCGTTGCTTGCGGCGCGTTTCATCGTCGATCTCCTCGTCGCGTCCCGTGAAGGAGACCGGCTGGAACGACACGGCGTTGATCTTGTCGATGTTCTGGATGGCGAACCGGACGATCGGCCCCACCTGTTCGTTGTTGACGGAGTTGACGATGGTCACGACGAGGGTGATGTCCACGCCGGCCGCGTTGAGGTTCTCGATGGAGCGCTGCTTGACCTGGAACAGGTTGCTGACGCCCCGGTGGTTGTTCGCCTCGTTCGTGACGCCGTCGAACTGGAGGTAGGCCAGGCGCAGGCCGGCCTGCTTCGCCTTGCGCGCGTACTCCGGATCCTGGGCGAAGCGGATGCCGTTGGTCGCGCACTGGACCGACTCGTACCCGATCTTGCGGGCGTACGCGACCGCATCGAGGAAGAAGGGGCTGATGGTCGGCTCCCCGCCGGAGAACTGGACCGACATCTGGCGCCGCGGCTTGATCTGGATGGAATGATCCAGGACCTCCTTGATCTCGTCCCAGGTCAGCTCATGCACGTAGCCGACCTGGTTGGCGTCCATGAAGCAGGGGTTGCACATCATGTTGCAACGGTTCGTCAGGTCGACCGTCAACACCGCGCCGCGGCCGTACTTGATGGACGATGTGCCGTGGTTGTGGTAAGGGTCCGGCGCCATGCGGAAATCCCGCCCGGGGTAGAGCTCCTCGATGCGGCGCAGGAACGCCGGGTCGATGGCCATCACGTCGCTGAACTCGCCGTGCTTGGCGCACGACTTCTTCATGAGGATCTTGCCGTCCTCCTCGACGATCCGCGCCTTGATCTCGCCCGGCTGGCCGTCCACGAGCACGTGCCAGTCGAGGTCACCCGAGATGATCCTCTCACGGACCTCCCGCACGCAGCCTGGGCACAGGGAGTCCGTCTCACGGGGAAAGCCCAGCTCGGGCATGGTCCTCTCGTGCGACTTCAGCAACGGCGCGGGCGCCCACTTGGGCTGGATACGGCGATACGGGACACGCCGGTTCACGACCTGGAATGCGTGCCACGCGAGGGAAGCCGCGGATGACACGCTCTTGCCCACGAGTGCTTTCATGGTCATCGATGTACGTCCTCCAGAAATTGTGACACTGTTTTCGCCCGTTTCTTCGTGGGATGAGACGCGATGGGTGTACGGGCCCCGATCACTTGTCGGAGTTGCTCCCGGGATGAGGAAGCATCTCCGCGATCTTCATCGACTTCAGCAGCGCATAACCGCGTGTCTGGAGTTTGCCGAAAAACTCCCTGATCCGGGAGTTCAGAAAGTCGGAATCCTCCTCTTTGTCCTCGCCGATCGCGCGGATCAACGTGATCGGCCCCTCGAGGGCCTCCAGCACGTCGGCCAGCGACAAGCGCCCCGGCTCGGCCTTCAGGTAGTAGCCGCCCTTGTTGCCGCGAACCGATCCCAGGAT
>JBHHZN010000345.1:0-1582 GCA_046758155.1 Acidobacteriota bacterium
CTGCGCATGAATGGTGAGCCCATAGCGCTCAAAGCGCTTGGGCAATACCTCCTGGGAGCCTGTCAGGAATTCTGTGTGAGCCGTACGATGTCCGAAGGAGGACCGTATGGCGAAGAAGAAAGAGAAGGCGATCAGTGAGGAGCTGCTCGATGAGCTGCTCGCTGGCGAGGACGCTTTGGAGGCGTTCAACAATGGCAACGTGCTGACTGCGTTGAAGAAAGCGCTGGCGGAGCGGATCCTGAACGCGGAGCTCGAGGCGCATCTCGGCGAGCCCGAGCAGCGCGATGCAGGCAACCATCGGAACGGCCACAGCGGCAAGCGTGTGCTCACCGACAACGGTGCGATGGAGGTCAAGATCCCACGCGATCGACACGGCGAGTTCGAGCCGAAGCTGATCGAAAAGTACTGCCGCCGGTTGCCCGGCTTCGACGACAAAGTGATCGCGATGTATGGGCGTGGCATGACGACGCGCGAGATCCAGGCGCACGTGCGCGAGTTGTACGCGATCGATGTGTCGCCGGAGCTGATCTCGAAGGTCACCGATGCCGTGCACGAGGAGATCGAGCAGTGGCAGACACGGCCCCTGGAATCGACGTACGCGATCGTCTACTTCGACGCGATCCGGGCCAAGGTGCGCGACGAGGGTCTGGTCAAGAACAAGGCGGTATATCTCGCGCTCGGCGTCGACTGCGACGGCTACAAGGACGTGCTCGGCATGTGGATCGAGCAGACCGAAGGCGCCAGGTTCTGGCTGTCAGTGATGAATGAGCTGAAGGCTCGCGGCGTCGAAGACGTGCTGATTGCCGTCGTTGACGGCCTCAAGGGCTTCCCTGAAGCGATCGAGGCGGTGTGGCCGCAAGCGCAGGTACAGACCTGCATCGTGCACCTGATCCGGCACTCGATGGCGTACGGCTCCTGGAAGGAGCGCAAGGCCATTGGCGCGGCGCTGAAGACCATCTACCAGGCCGACACGCTGGATGCCGCGGAGGCGGCCCTGGACGCCTTCGAGGCCGGCGAGTGGGGGCGGAAATATCCGCCCATCGTGGCCAGCTGGCGCCGCAACTGGGAGCGAGTCGTGCCGTTCTTCGCGTTCTCGGCGCCGATCCGGAGGGCGATCTATACCACCAACGCGATCGAGAGCCTGAACAGCACCGTGCGCCGCGCGATCCGCATCCGCGGCCATTTCCCCAACGATCGCGCGGCGAAGAAGCTGATCTTCCTGGCGCTGCGTGCGGTGGTGGAGAAATGGAAACGACCACCGCCGTTCTGGGTCAACGCGCGAAGCGAGTTCTCGATCCGATTCGGCGAGCGCTTCAAGGTGGTGAGCGAATGACGCACGAACGTCTCCGGGTCAGCATGCCAGGTGCTCCGACGCCGTCAAGGAGATCACGCTCCGCGGACTCCGCGCGCTCCTCCTTGACCGCGCCGTCGCACCGGGCGCATGGTCTCGACGACGTTCGCCCTCACTCTCGGGGTGAAACCCCGGTTCCACGAAACCGGCTCACACACAAAACTCCTGACACTCCTTACGGAATCTACGACCTCAACGCCAACCGGGGCACGGTATTCGTCGGCACCTCCT
>JBHHZN010000346.1:0-1581 GCA_046758155.1 Acidobacteriota bacterium
AGGTAGTCGAGCCGGTCGGTATAAGGGATGAACTGGGTGTACGACTGGTTCTCGGCGATCTTCTCCATGCCGCGGTGCAGGTAGCCCATGACGGGCTCCGCCTTCACCACCCTTTCGCCGTCCAGCGTCAGGATGAGCCGCAGGACGCCGTGGGTGGCCGGGTGCGAGGGCCCCATGTTGACCGTCAGCAGTTCCTTGCCCGGTTCGATGGTCTCAGTCTTGTACGACATGATCGTCTCTCACGCCCCGATTCCCTCGACGGGGTAGTCCTTGCGCAGCGGATGCCCCTCCCAGTCCTCGGGTAACAGGATCCGTTTCAAGTTGGGGTGCCCCTCGAAGACGATGCCGACCTTGTCCCATTCCTCCCGTTCGAGCCAGTCGGCCGTTTCCCACACGCCGGTCACCGTCGGCACGCTCTCGGTCCCCGTGCTGCCGCCGGCACGGACCTTCAGGCGCAGGATCGCGTTGTTCTTGTGGGAGGTGAGAAGGTAGGAGACCTCGTACTCGTATGGGCCTTCCAGCCAGTGAGCGGCCATCACATCGGTCAGGATGATGTAGGCCAGGTCCGGATCATCCTTGAGGAACCTCGCGATCCCCACCAGGCGCGACGCCGGGACGAGGATCGTCTCCTCGTCACGGAAGCTGATGTGCTCCTCGACAGCACCGGCGAACTTCTCCTTCACCGCCTCGACCGCCCGCCGGGAGGTCTGCCGGCCGTGCTCCATGGTGCGCACCGGTCCCGCCGACTCCATCCCCCGTGGGAGCATGGATCCTTACTCCCAGTCGAAGGCGCCGCGGCGCCAGATGAAAATGTAGCCGACGATCAGAACGGACAGGAAGACCACCATCTCGATGAAGCCCGGGAATCCGAGGTCACGGAACAAGATCGCCCACGGAAAGAGGAAGGCGGCCTCGATGTCGAACAGAATGAACATCATGGCGATGACATAGAACTTGATCGCGATCCTCTTGCGTCCCTTGTCGATGAGCGGCATGCCGCACTCATACGGGTAGGTCTTGGTGCGCGAACCGGCGACACGGCCGGCGAGGTAGGAGATCCCGATCAGGGCCGCCGAAGTTACCGCCGCAACGAGGAGCAGGATGAAAGCCGGCAGATATTGCTCGAGCACCGCCTCACACCTCCGGCGAAGCCTTGAAAACGGGCCATGAACGGGATGCGTCGCGCTTCTGAACCGATCTGCATGACGCTCGACGAGAATATTCAGGCTACCACAGCCCAACGGAACACGTCAATCGCCGGAGAGGCTCCAAGTCACTCTTGCTGAAGAATTTAGCGGGGATCCGGGACCATTCCGGTCACCGCCGCGCGGCGAGCGCCACCGGCACCGGGCGTATTGAATCCGGGGTAGCACACCTTTATAATCGCCCTTCGTCTCGCGCGCCCCACACCGACCGCGGAGTCCACCCATGTCCCATCACGACCGCGTCCTCGAAAACCCGCTGGATCTGATCGGCAACACCCCGCTTGTTCACCTGCGGTCGCTCGACGAGCCGACCGGCTGTCGCATCCTGGGCAAGTGCGAGTTCATGAATCCGGGCGACTCGGTCAAGGACCGCCCC
>JBHHZN010000347.1:0-1530 GCA_046758155.1 Acidobacteriota bacterium
GTCTCGGAGCCGGAGCCGCCGCCGGCCCGGATCTGCGCGGCCATGACCACGAACAATAGGGACAACACCACCATCAGAAGGACAGCGGGACGCCTGTCGCTCAGGAATCGCATTCGTGGACCTTGTCCGGAACTAGTCGAGCGAGACTTTGCGCAGGAGGTTGAACTCGGTCAGCATGCGGCCGGTGCCGAGCACCACCGAGGAGAGCGGGTCGTCGGCCATCGAGACGGGAAGCCCCGTCTCCTCGCGCAACCGGCGATCCAGGTTCTTCAGCAGCGCCCCGCCGCCGGTCAGCACGATCCCCTTGTCCACGATGTCGGCCGAAAGCTCGGGTGGCGTCTGCTCGAGCGCCACCCGGACCGCGTCGATGATGGTGCTGACGGTCTCCACCAGCGCCTCGCGGATCTCCTCGTCGGTGATCGTGATCGTCTTCGGGATGCCGTCGACCAGGTCCCGGCCCTTGATCTCCATCGTGAGCTCCTCGTCGAGGGGATACGCCGAGCCGATCGTCATCTTGATCTCCTCCGCCGTCCGCTCGCCGATCAGCAGGTTGTACTTCCTCTTGATGTACTGGGTGATCGCCTCGTCCATCTCGTTGCCCGCCACCCTCACGGTGCGGCTGTAGACGATGCCGGCCATCGAGATGACGGCCACATCGGTCGTGCCGCCGCCGATGTCGATCACCATGTTTCCCATCGGCTCGGTGATCGGCAGGCCCGCCCCGATGGCGGCGGCCATCGCCTCCTCCACCAGGTAGACCTCGGTCGCCTTCGCCTTGACGGCCGAGTCCTTCACGGCCCGCTTCTCCACCTGCGTGATCTCGGAGGGAACGCCGATCACGATCCGCGGCCTCACGCCCAGGTTCCGGTTGTGGGCCTTGCGGATGAAGTAGTCGAGCATCTTCTCGGTGTGCTCGAAGTCCGCGATCACGCCGTCCTTCATCGGCTTGATGGCCACGATCGAGCCCGGCGTGCGGCCGAGCATCTCCTTGGCCTCCTTGCCGACGGCCTCGACCTTGCCGGTCTTCTGGTTGACGGCGACGATCGACGGCTCGCAGACGACGACCCCCTTTCCCTTCGCGAAGACGAGCGTGTTGGCGGTCCCCAGGTCGATCGCCAGGTCGTTGCTGAACATGCTCAGGACCGATCTCATGTGGAACGCCATCTCAGATATTCCCCTTCCTCGCGCACGTTTCGGTCATCGCCAATGCGACGCCGTTCTTGCCGCGCTCCTTCACCATGTACATCGCTTGATCCGCCTTCTGGATGAGATCCTCCCGTGTCTCGCCGTGATCGGGATAGCTCGACACGCCGAAGGAAGCGGTGATCCTGACGTTGTGGCCGAACTCCGTCAGGAAGACCTGTTGCCCAATGCTCTCGCGTATCCGCTCGGCGATCGTCAGCGCGCCCTCGGCCCCCGTCTGCGGGAGGATCACGGTGAATTCGTCGCCACCGTAGCGCGACACGATGTCGATCTCGCGCACCGTCTTCTGGATGACCTGTCCGACCTCGTACAGCGCGCGGCTTCCGG
>JBHHZN010000348.1:0-1512 GCA_046758155.1 Acidobacteriota bacterium
CCGTGACCCTGGACGAAATCGCCCCCCGCATCGTCGAGGGGCTGCTCGAGACCATGTGGGTCCGGAAGGCGGGGATCTACGTGTCGGGCGGGAGCACGACGCACCTTCGGCTCGCCTGTGGCGTCGGGTTTGGGCTGGACGAGCAGCTCCTACGGGCGGGGCGCGATTTCCTCCGCTATGCGGTAGAGCATGCGGATCCGATCGATGTCGCGGGGGCCACGCTGCCGTCGATGGGGGGCGCAGGGGTGCTCGCGGAACTCCGGAAGAGGGACATCCGCATCGCGGCCCCCATGGTCCTCCGTGACGAGGTCCTCGGGCTGATCGTCGTCGGGCCCGAGCTGTCGGGTCAGCCCTTTCGCCCGGACGACTACGACCTGTGCCGGACCGTGGCCGCGCAGGCGGCGACGGTCGTCATGAACGCCCGATTGGCCGAGGACCTGGCCCACGGCCGGGAAATTCGCGCCTTTGCCGAGATGGCGTCGTTCGTCATCCACGACATCAAAAACTGCGCGAACATGCTCTCGCTCGTTGCCTCGAACGCCGAGGCCCATATCGGCAATCCCGCCTTCCAGCAGGACACGATTCGGGCGATCCGGCAGTCGGTGGAAAAGATGCAGGGCCTGTTGAAGCGCATTGCGGCGGTCAGGCAACCCACCCTCCGCCGGGAGCGGATCGATCTGAATGTCCTGGTTCGGGGGACGCTGGACGGCCTGGCCGTTGCGGTCCCCGGGGCCGTTCGCGTCGAGAGGCGCCTCCGGCCGGTGACGCCGCTCTGCGGGGACCCCGAGCAGCTCGAGGGGGTCGTCCGGAATTTAACCATGAATGCCGTCGAAGCGATACAGGCCGAGGGCGAAATACGCGTCGAGACGTCGCAGGACGGCGAGGAGGCCGTCCTGGTCGTCTCCGACAACGGGCGCGGCATGTCCGCCGAATTCATGAACCGCTCACTGTTTCGTCCCTTCCAGAGCACCAAGGGGGGTCTCGGGATCGGGCTCTACCAGTGCAAGCAGGTTGCCGAGGCCCATGGAGGCCGGCTCGAGGTTCAGAGCGCCGAGGGCCGGGGAACGACCTGCGTCGTGCGGCTGCCGATCGACGGGAAAGGAGAATTATCGGCGATCTCGGAGGGGGCGGTTTTGCAGGGACACACGACGGTATGAGGTGAGGCGATGGACAAACAACGGCTGCTCATTATAGAGGATGATGAGGCAACGCGGACCCAACTTCGCTGGGCCTTGAGCGACGAGTACGAGGTGACGGTCGCAGAGGATCGGGACAGCGCCATGGCCCGGCTCGTGGCGTCCCGGCCCCACGTGGTGACCCTCGACCTCGGGCTGCCACCGGTCCCCTCCGGCTCGGCCGAGGGGCTGCGGTTGCTCAAGGAGATTCTGGATCTCGAGCCCCTGTTACGCGTCGTCGTCATCACGGGGAACGGCGACCAATCGAGTGCCGTCAAGGCCGTGGACATGGGTGCCTTTGACTATTACCTCAAGCCGGTGGATATCGATGAGCTGC